>NZ_JBHVER010000070.1:0-34544 GCF_042802195.1 Kitasatospora sp. NPDC057500
CGGACACCCCTGACGGCCCCCCCCCCGGGGGTGCCCCCGCCGCCTCAACCACACCCCAAACCCCACCCGCCCTGGCCCGCGCCCCCCCCCCCCCGCCCGGGCCTGGGCCGTCCCCGTTCGGCTCCTGCCGGCTCCGCGGGGTTCTCGCCGGGCGGCGTCTTCGATATGTTCGCCGACGAGGGGAACCGGCGAACGGCCGACGGGAGGGGATCGGCATGGGGGCGGAGTACTACGACGGACAGCCGGTCCGGGTCATCGAGTCGGAGGGCTCGAACCCCGATACCTGGATCGTCGAGTTCTGCGATCCGCGGCTCGACGGGGCGGGCTCCGTGCTCGCGGTCGTCAGGCCCGAGGAGGGCACCTGGGCGGATGCCGTGGTCAGCGTCCCGCCGCAGGTGGATGCCCTGCCGGTGGCGTTCGTCCGCTGGGCGCTCGATGTGGCGCAGCGCAGGCTGGGGGGTTGATCGGCCGATGGCGGGGGTCCGCCGAGGGCCCGGGGCATCGGCGCGCCGATGCCCGCGGCGGCGGCCCTCCCGCGGCCGGTCCGCTCAGGCGCGGGCCGAACCCGCGTCCGCCGTCGGGGGGTTGACGGCGAAGAGCTGCTCCTCGACCTGGTCGAGGGCGACCCGCAGCGCGCCCATCGCGACGACCTCCGAGCCGAGGGCGGCCAGGGCCACCTCGGGGGCGCGCAGCGTGAACTGGGCGAGGCGCTCGCGGAGCGGGTCGAGGACGCCGTCGAGGCCGGCGGCCCAGCCGCCGATCACGACCAGCTGCGGGTCGATGGCCAGGACGAGGGCGGCGACGCTCTGCACCAGGCGGGTCAGGAAGCGGTCGGTCGCCACCTTCGCCACCGCGTCGCCCTCGCGGGCCAGCTTCAGCACCCGCGCCACCGCCGCCTCGTCCAGCGGGTTGAGCGGCTTGCCGGTGGTGGAGAGCAGCCGTTCCGGCGTCACCTCCTGGCCCAGCAGGTGCAGCGCGCCGATCTCGCCCGCCGCGCCGCCGAAGCCGCGGTGCAGGCGGCCGTTGATGAGCGAGCCGGCGCCCGGGCTCAGACCGGCCATGACGAACACGACGTCGTCGGCGCCGACCGCCGCGCCCTGCCAGTGCTCGGCGATCGCGGCGAGGTTGGCGTCGTTCTCGATCATCACCGGGCAGCGGAACGAGCGCCGCAGCCGCGCGCCGAGGTCCAGCCCCGTCCACCCGGGCATCGCGGTGCCCAGCTGCACGGTACCGTCCCGGTCGACGATGCCCGGCGTGCCGACGCCCACCGCCCACAGGTTGTCCCGGGAGACGCCCGCCTTGCGCAGCACCTCCGCGACCACCGTCCGTACGGCGGCGAGCCGTTCCTCCGCGTCCAGGGTCTCCTCGACCGGCCGGAAGTGGGTGCCCACCACCTCGCCGGCGAGGTCGGCGAGGATGATCCGGATGTCGTGCACCCCGATCTCGATGCCGAGGATGTGCCCGGCCTCGGCCCGGAACCGGAACCACCGGGCCGGCCGGCCGCGCCGCCCCGAACCGGGCTGACCGCCCGCCTGCGGCTGCTCGACCTCGGCTACCAGGCCGGTCTCCACCAGTCCCTCGATCACGCCCTCGACCGTCGGCCGGGACAGTCCGGTGTCGCCGACCAGCTGGGTCAGGGTCACCGCATGGCCCTCGCGCAGCGCCCGGAGGGTCACCGCCGCGTTGATCCGCCGCAGGAGTGAGGAGTCGCCACCGGTGAGTCTGTCCGCCAAGACGCTGCCCTTCGCCGTTCCGCGCGACTGCCCATGCGCGCGTGCCGTGTACACGGGTGCCGTCGGGCGGCGCCACCGGCCGGTCGTGCCGGGGTCCGCCCCCCGGGCGCACCCGCGGGTTCCCGCCGCCCGGCGGCACGGCACGGCGGTGCTGCGCCGCCTGCGCCGGTCCGGGTGGCCTGAGCCGGATGCTACCGGGGCTCCGGCCCGCCCGGCGAGCATCTTCCCAGCTCATCCAGGCTTCGGTATCGAAATGGTACGGATCGGGTGGCGGTGCGTGACCCTACCCTTTCCGTCCTGCTGCTGCCGTCCTACTGAGGCCGGCCTGCTGCCGACGGTCGGCGACCGTCAGCGCAGGCCGCCGGTCGCGCCGAGGTTCTGCCCCGACACCCACCGGCCGTCGGGGCCGACCAGGAACGCGATCACGTCCGCGACGTCGGCCGGCTGCCCGAGGCGCCGCAGCGGCGTCAGCCCGGCCACCGCCTCCAGCGCCTGCGGGGGATTGGTGGACCGCAGCAGATCGGTGTCCACCGGTCCGGGCGAGACGGTGTTGCAGGTGATCCCGCGCGGCCCGAGTTCGAGCGCGGCGGCCTCCGTCAACTGCTCCAGCGCCCCCTTGCTGGCCAGGTACGGCGCGATGCCGGGGACCGGGCGGCGGGTGTTGAGGCTGGAGACGTTCACGATCCGCCCGCCGTCGCGCATCCGCCGCGCCGCGTAGCGCAGCGTCAGGAACACCGCGCGGGTGTTGACGGCGAGCACGGCGTCGAAGTCGGCCGCCCCGGTCTCGGCGAGCGGAGCGCGGGTGAAGGAGGCCGCCGCGTTGTTGACGAGGACGTCCAGCCCGCCGAGCTCCTCCTCGGCGGCTGCCATCAGCCGCTCCGCGCCGTCCGGTTCACCGAGGTCGGCCCGTACCGCGCGCGCCCGGCCGGGCCCTCGCGCGGCCACCGCGCGTACGACCTCCGCCGCCGCCGCGTCGTCGTGCGCGTACCCGAACACCACGTCCGCGCCGTCCGCCGCCAGCCGTTCCACCACGGCCCGCCCGATCCCGCGCGAGCCGCCCGTGACGACCGCCGCCCGACCCGCCAGCACCCCGACCGGCCCGTCGGCGGTCACCTTGTCCGCCATCCCGACAACCCCGTTCCCCGCCGGCCGCACACCGGCTTCAGGGAGAACCTACCGCCCGATCCTCACTCCGACGGGTGGTTTTGCGGCGGACTGTCCGTCATTTAACGTGCCGTTAAGCCGACTTCGTGTGATATGGCCGTGTCGGCGGCGGGCGTGCGGGGTGCCTGCTCAGGGGCCTTATGCTGCTGCGCATGCTGAGCGAGACACGCCCGGTCGGTTCGGGGGCGGCCACCTTGTCGGATCAGGAGTTCGTACGGGCGCAGACCCGGGTCGAGCCGGTGCCGTTCGTGCCCGAGGTGCGGCTGCACATGGCGCAGGACGCCATCGCGCTGTGGGAGACCACCGAGTCGGCGCGCGGTGAGCGCGGGCTGCCGCCGCCGTTCTGGGCGTTCGCCTGGGCGGGCGGCGTCGGGGTGGCCCGGTACGTGCTGGACAACCCGGGGCTGGTCGCCGGGCGCACGGTGCTGGACCTCGCGGCGGGCTCCGGGCTGGTCGGCGTCGCGGCGGCGCTGTGCGGTGCCCGCTCGGTGCGGGCCGCCGAGATCGACGCGTACGCCGTCGCCGCCATCGAGGTCAACGCGGCCGTCAACGGCGTGGAGGTCACCGCCGCCGTCGAGGACCTGCTGGACGGGGACGGCGCGCCGGCGGAGGTGGTGCTCGCCGGGGACGTCTTCTACGAGCGGACGATGGCCGCCCGCTTCCTGCCGTTCCTCCAACGCGCCCGGGCGCGGGGTGCGACGGTCGTCGTCGGCGACCCGGGCCGGGCCTACCTGCCGCGCGAGCGGTTCACGGCGCTGGCGTCGTACGAGGTGCCGGTGGTCGCGGACCTGGAGGACGCGGCGCTGAAGACGACGACGGTGTGGGCGCTGGCGGGCGGCCCGTCCGGCTCCTGAAATTCCCGGCGGAGCGGCGTGCGGCCTTGGTAGACAGTCCGCCATGATCGACTTCACCCTGCGCACCGCAGCCCCCGAGGAGATCCCGGCCGTGCTCGCCCTCTGGGCCCGCGCCGCCAAGGGCACCAGCATCACCGACGACGCGGCGGGCGTCGCGGCGCTGCTCGCCCGCGATCCGCACTGCCTGCTGGTGGCCGTCCGGGCGGACGACCCGGCCGTGCTGCTCGGCACGGTCATCGCGGGCTGGGACGGCTGGCGCTGCCACCTGTACCGGCTCGCCGTCGACCCGGAGCACCGGCGGCGCGGCATCGGCGCCGCCCTGCTGGCGGCCGCGGAGGAACGGTTCGCCGCGCTCGGCGGCCGGCGGGTGGACGCGATGGTGCTGGACGAGAACGCGCTCGGCCACCGGACCTGGCGGGCCGGCGGGTATGGCCCGCAGCCGCAGTGGACGCGGTGGGTGAAGCCGCTGGCGGGCGACTGACGGTCGCTGGGCCGTGCGGGTGGCGGCGCGGCGCCGTCGGTGCGGTGCCGCCCGGTCCGGGCGGGAGGCTGGTGCTCCGTGGCCGGGAGGCGGGAGTGGGCGTGTGAGTGTTCGTGGCGGTGCCGACACCGGAGTGCTGGGTACGGCGCTCGGCGTGGTCCTGGCGTTCTCGCTCGCGGAGGGCTCGTGGCAGTGGTTCTCCGCCTATCTCGGGCTGACGCTGCTCACCGTGGTCCTGGCCTTCGGGAGCGTTCCGGCGCGGGGGACCGCCGGGTACGGGTGGAGCCTGGCGGCGTACTCGCTGGTGGTGGGCCTGTGCGCGGCGCTCGTGCTGGCGCCCGCGTTGCAGCGGTGGGACTGGCTGTTCCCGATGCCGGGCACGCGGGAGGGGTGCGTGCAGGCGGGCCGGTACGAGAGCCTGCACGCGCAGGCCGCGCTGGGGGACCTGGCCGGGCAGGACGCGGCGGCGTTGGCGTACGCGCAGGAGCAGCAGAGCCGGGTGGCGGTGGACGACTGCCTGGCGGCGACGACCACGCGGTGGCTGCCGGTGTACGCGCTCGGCACGGCGCTGGTGGTGAGCGGGGGCGTGTGGGTGCGGGGGAGGGCGCGGCGGAGCGGGTGAGCTTCCGTCCGTGTCGCAGGCTCGGGCGTGGATGCCGGGCGGGGCTGCGGGGGCGTGGTGCGCTGAGGTCGGCAAGTGCACGAACCGTCCACGCCTTTGGAAGTGAGTCGTCCTGTCATGACCGCCCCGACCGAACTCGCCGAACTCCTCGCCCGCATCCCCGACTTCGAGCAGGCGCTCGCCCTTCACCGTGACCTGGAACCGGACACGGCCATCAACCTGTCCGTCGCGGAGAACGTCCTGGTCTACCAGGACTCGATGCAGAAGATGGTGTTCGACCACATCGACCTGCTGCCGGAGAGGTACATCCACTACATCACTCCGTACGGCACTCCCGAGCTGCGCCAGGAGGTCGCGGCGCTGCTGTCGAGGGCCTTCGGGGTCGAGGTCCCGTGGGACGACGTGTTCGGTGTGGGAGGCGTCGGGTCGGCGCTGGAGTGCCTCGCGTTCGCGCTCCAGGACGCGCCGAGGGAGGGGGAGGCCGGTCCGCCGCCGCTGAAGGAGGGGGACGCGGTGCTGCTGCCGGCGCCGTACTGGCAGGGGTTCAACTGGTCGTTCGAGCAGCGGCCGAAGCTGACGTGCGTGCCGGTGCCGCTGGCCACGGAGGGGCCGGACAGGTTCCGCCTCACGCTGGACGCGATCAGGGAGGAGTACTGGCGGTACTACCGGGTGCACGCGGAGTACCCCCGGCTGCTGGCGTTGACCAACCCGCACAACCCGTTGGGGGTGAACTACGGGAAGGCGTTGCTGGACGAGATCTATGGGTGGGTGCTGGAAGAGACCGAGATGCACATCATTTCGGATGAAATTTACGCTCATTCACAGGTCGACGGCGTGCGGGTGCCGTTCACGAGCGCGTTCGCGCTGGACGCGTACCGGCGGGCGCCGGAGCGGATCCACGTGGTGTGGGGGTTCGCGAAGGACTTCGGGCTCTCGGGGTTCCGGACGGGGTTCGTGGTGTCGAACTACGGACCGGTGCGGCGGGCGATGCTGGGGACGGCGGGCATCGAGGAGAAGAAGCACCCGATGCCGTGGTTCACGCCGGTGGATTCGCTGAAGCACTACGTGCTCGGTGAGTTGCTGGAGAGCACGGTGAACGGGGTCGGGGCGGAGCTGTACACCACGTACGCGATGCGGCGCTACAAGGAGTTGCTGAGCGCGAGCTTCGAGAAGGTGCGGGCCCGGCTGGTGGAGAGGAGGATCGACTTCGTCCACACGGAGGGCGACAACCCGGCGCAGTTCTTCTGGCTGGACCTGACGGCGTACCTGGGGAAGCGGAAGGGGAAGGAACCGTGCGCTCCCCAGAAGTTCACGCCGTCCCACGAGATGGACCCGGACGAGCAGTGGCTCTTCGAGTACCTGAGGTGCGAGCCCACGGAGGTGACTCTGCTGCCCGGCCAGACCATGCACTGCCCGGCCCCCGGCTTCTTCCGCCTGTGTTTCACGGCGTACCAGCCGGATGTGGTGTGCAAGGCGATCGATCGAGTGGCGCAGGCCCTGGCCCTGCTGAAGTAGGGGAGGCAACGACGACCGCCGCGCCCGCCGGCCGCCGTGCCCACCGCTGACCCGCCCACCCCACCGCGGCGCAGGAAGTCGGCCCGTCCGACTTCCTGCGCCATAACCGCTTGACCGCTCCTGCACCATGGAAGCGTGATCGACAAGGAACGCGCGATCGGGCTCGTCGAGTCCTACCTGGCCGGCGGCGGGCCGGACCGTGTCATCCACGCCGTGGAGGAGCACGACGTCGGCTGGCTGGTCTTCTGGGGGCCGCGACGGTCCGCCCGTAGCAGCGGTGCACCCGGCGGGCCCGTCGGCGGGGACAGCCACGTCCTGGTGGACCGGCACGACGGAAGCCTGCACTACGTCGCCGACGCCTGGTGGCCGACCGAGGGCTGGGAGGACCACTACCTCCTCCAGACCAAGGGCGTCCGACGCCCGGACCCGCTCGCCGCCGAGGTCCGTGAGCTGGTGCGCTCGGCCGGGACCGTGCCCGCCATGCGGCACCTGCGCCGCAAGGCCCCGCGGTTGGGCCTGCCCGGGGCCCGGGCCTACCTCGCGGCCGTGCGCGACGGCGCCGAACCACCGGAGGAACTGGCGGTCCTCACCCGCGAGGAACGGACCACGCCGTTCTGGCCCGTCGACACCCTGGCCGGCCCGGTCGAGTAGGGGGAGGCAGCCGCAGCGTCGCCGGAGGCGTGGGTCACGCCTACGGGCCCACCCGCAGCAGCAGGCCCTCGTCGAGCACGGTGACCCGGACCTGCGTCAGGTCCTTCACCGCGGCCTCCAGCGCCCCGTCCGGCAGGCCGGACAGGCCGTCGCCCAGGCCGATGCAGCGCATCCCGGCGGCCAGCGCCGCCTCCACCCCCGCCTTGGCGTCCTCGATGACCACGCACCGCCCGGGCGGGCTGCCCAGTGCCGCCGCGCCCTTGAGGTAGCCCTCCGGGTCGGGCTTGCCGCGCTCGAAGTCCTCGGCGGCGAGCAGGACGCCCGGCTCCGGCAGGCCGGCGGCGGCCAGCCGGCCCCGGGCGACGCGGCGGGTACCGGAGGTGACGACGCCCCACCGCTCGGGCGGCAGTGCGGTCAGCAGGGCCGGCGCTCCGGGGACGGGGCGGATGCCCTCGAAGTCGCGCTCCTCCCGCTCCGCGATGACGTTCGCCTCGTGGGCGGCGTCCAGGTGCGGGGCGATCAGCGCGATCAGGTCGACGTCCCGCAGCCCGTACGACCTGGCCACCGCGTCGTCGCCGTCCAGGCCCTGGCCCGCGGCCCAGTCGCGCAGGATGCGTTCGACGATCGGGAGCGAGTCGACGAGAACGCCGTCGAGGTCGAACAGGATGTGCTCGCAGAAGATCTGGCTCATGGGCTGTCGGTCGTCCTTTCGGGGGCAGTGGTGTCAAGGCGCCAGACCTCGTGCGGCACGCCGGCCTCCACCCGGCGGAGCGGCAGCAGCCGCCGGTCGCGCCCGAAGAGGAGCGTCGAGGCGATCGTCCTGCCGAGCGCGCCCGCGTCGTGCCGTCTCAGTCGTGTCGACTCCTCCTCCGGGAGGTCGGGGTGGGTCACTTCCACGACCCGGAGATCCGGCCTCACCAGACTCGCGAGGAACCTGATCCGGGCCGCGTGGTGGTCGGACGTCACCAGCAGCACCTCGTCGATCCCATGATGCCGTGCCAGCTCGTCCACGAACAGGACGTCGTCGTAGCTGTGGCGGGTCTCCAGGCAGGCGAGGACGGGGGGCGGGCCGCCGGGCCGCTCGGCGAGCCAGGCCGCGCAGTGCCGCCAGTGCGGTTGGTCGGTGGTGTTGAACTGGGCGCCGAAGCCCCCGGTCAGCACCAACTGCGTGCCGGGGGTGGCCAGCAGTTCCACGGCGCGGCGGGTGCGGGCCCGGGCGACGGTGCCCAGCGTGCCGTGGGCGTCGTTCGGCGCGGCGAGCACGACCGCCGCCCGTCGGCCGGTCCCCGTCGGCGGGTCCGGTGACGGCGCGGCCGGACGGGTGTCCAGCGCTCGCACGTACTCCCGGAAGAGCGGGCCGTCCGCGCAGTCCCCGAGCGCCGCCAACTCGGCCCAGTCCGCCGAGAACCCGACCGCGCCCGACATGGTGAGCGAGGTGCCGGTGACCCTGCTGCCGCCGTGCGCGCGGAACCGCGTCAGCAGCTCGGCGGGCAGCCGCAGCCGGAGCCGGGCCGCCGGCGAGTCTCCCCACCAGCACCCCAGCAGGTCGCCGGCGCCGAAGGCCAGCCCGAAGGAGGTGTGCGGGCGGGACTCGCCGCCGGTCACGGTCACCTGGACCGCGAGCCGCGCCCGGCCGTCGTCCGGCGGGCAATGCGGCAGCGCCCTGTCCACGGCTTCGAACAGCTGGTCCACGGTGTCGTCCTCCGGGCTCAGGAGTCGGCGAACCGACGGTAGTGCAGAACCGTCTGCTCCAGGTCCGACTCGCGGAACTCGGGGTGCCAGCCCAGCCGGTCCCAGCCCTCCCCCTTCGCCACCAGGTCGGCGTCACGGGTCTCGCCCTTGCGCATCGGAAGGTACTCGATGCCGGCCTTGGACCCGGTCACCTCCAGGACCATCCGGGCGACCTCGTTCACCGTGAAGGCGACGCCGGTGCCGCCGTCGAAGACCTCGCGGTCACCGAAGCCGAGCGCCTCGGCGAGCATCCGGCCGAGGTCGGCGGAGTGCACCAGGTCGACGGTCTGCTCGCCGTCGCCCCAGACCGGGATCGGCCGGCCGCTCCACGCCCGGACTGCGAAGGTGGGCACGATCTTCTGCACGCCGTAGTGCTTCTGGCCCGCACCGAAGGCGTTGAAGGCCCTCACGTGGCTGACCGGGACGTCGAAGTTCGCGTGCCAGGCGTAGGAGAGGTTCTGTGCGCACTGCTTGGTGGTCTGGTACACGTTCTGCCACACCTGCGGCATGGTGATGCCGACGAACCGCGCGCCGTTCTCGCGGCACACCTCCAGGACGCGGTAGGTGCCTTTGATGTTGATGTCGATGGCGTCCTCGACCGAGGAGAAGAGTTCCTCGGTGCCGAGGATTCCGGCGAGATGGATCACCCCGTCGACACCGGCGAGGGCGGGCCTGAGCTTGTCGTCCAGCAGATCGACCCCGGAGCGGCGGTCGATGGAAACGGCCTCGTGGCCCTGGTCCCGCAGGTACTCCATCGCGTAGCGACCGATGAACCCGTCGCCCCCGGTCACTGCACAGCGCATGTCATTCCTCCGTTGCGGTATGCGGAAAGAGATGCGTACATTTCGCAGTACCTTTTATGGCAGATCACGGGCGAATCGGAAAGAGTGGGCAAGATGCCGTGATGTACATCACGTGATCGTATATACCCATTGGAATTCCCCCGGGAACCACCAGGCGCGAAAGTCTCTTCCCGTACCACTCGCCCAGGAGTCTTCAGGAGGCGCAGTGCCAGCAACTCCCAGGAAAATGGCCGAGGGATACCTCTCGGCGCTCTTTCTCTTATTCCTCGTCGGCGTTTCCCAGGCCGGTACCGGCCCGTTGCTGCCGCTGTTCGAAAAGCGCTACCCGACCGGCGCGGCGAGCGTTCCCTATCTGATCACCGCGTTCTTCGCCGGCAGTCTGGCCGCGATGGTGATCGCCTCCGCGGTCCGGTCCGTCGGCCGCCGGGTGCTGCCCGCGGCCACGCTCGTCCACGCCGTGGGCTGCGCCGGGATCTACTTCTCGGGGAACATCGCCGCCGGCCTCGTCGGCTGTGCGCTCGCCGGATTCGGGGCGGGGACCGTCGTTCTCACCGTGAACGACGTGTTCGCCCGTCAGGAGAACGGCGTGGGAATGGTGAACCTCCTCAACGGGGTCTTCGCGCTGGGAACCGTGGCCGGCCCCCTGCTGGCCGGGGCTTCCCTGAAGTGGGGCCGGCCGTACGGCTTCCTGGTGGTGGCCGTCGGGGCCGTGTTCTGCCTGCGGGTGGCCCGGGTCGCGGGGTGGCGGACCCGTGAGGAGAGCGCGGACGCGGAGGCGTCGCGGGCGACCCTCGGCGGGAGGCCGCTGGCCGTCTTCCTGCTGCTCTACCTGGGCTACGGCGGGCTGGAGACGGGGATCGGCGCCTGGGCCGCCAAGGACATCCAGAGCCAGGGCCACACCCCGGCCGCCGCGGCGGGCATCGTCGCCGTGTTCTGGGGCGCCACGGCGGTGTCGAAGTTCGGCGCGGTGGCCCTCGCCCGCAGGGTCTCGACGGCCGGCCTGGTGATCGCCGGACTCGCCGGGACCAGCGTCTCGCTGTTCCTGGCGTCGCTGCCGCACGGGGCGGTCGCCGGATTCCTGCTCGCCGGGCTGGCGTTGGGGCCGGTCTTCCCCACCGGCCTGGCCTGGATCGCGCAGCGCGGCGGCGGCCGCCGGTCGGTGGGGCTCGCCATCTCGGCCTCGATGACCGGCAGCATCCTCTTCCCGGCCGCGATCGGCTGGTTCGTCGCGTACGACGTGCGGGTCATCCCCTGGGGGCTGGCCGCCATCGGGGCGTTCGCGGTCCTGGCGGCCGTCGGGGCGCGGCGCACGGCGGTCGGTGCCGTCCCGGGCGGGAAGCCGCTGGCGGGCGTCCGCTGATCCGCCGTCACGGCCGACCGGCCGACCGGCCGGCGGAACGGCTCCGACCACGGGGCGCCTACCCGGTGCCGTCGTCACCGCCGAGCTCCTGGGCGGCGAGGACCTCGTCGCCGTGCTCGAACGCCCAGGCGCCGACGGCGTCGATCGGCGCGAGGAAGGTGCGGCCCAGTGCGGTGAGCCGGTACTCGACGCCGGGCGGGGCGCCGGGCAGCGGGCGACGGTCGACCAGGCCGTTGAACCGGAGGCGGCGCAGCGTCTCGGTGAGGACCTTGGAGCTGATGCCGCCGATCCGGTCCCGCAGTTCGACCGGGCGCTGCGGGCCGTCGCGCAGGGACCAGAGCACCACGGCGTTCCAGGTGTTGGAGAGCAGGTCGAAGGCGAGCCGGGCCCGGCAGTCGGCGAGGAAGGCGTTGGAGGAGGACACGTACCGAATGGTGCCCTACGGGTTCCCTAGCGTCGGTGGGGACGGTTCCGGAGGACGAACGGAGAGACGGTCGATGAGGATCGGTGTGCTGGGCACGGGCAGCATGGCGGACGCGCTCGCCACCCACTGGGTGCGGGCCGGGCACCGGGTGACGGTCGGCGGGCGGGACGCCGCCGGGGCCGGGCGGCTGGCGCGGCGGCTCGGGGCGGGGGCGGAGCCCGCCGGGCTGCGGGAGGCGGCCGCGTCCGGCGAGGTGGTGCTGGCCGCGCTGCCGTTCGGGGCGGGGGAGGAGGTGGTGCGGGAGCTGCGTGCGGAGCTGGCGGGCACGGTGCTGGTCGACTGCTCCAACCCCGTCGGCCCCGGCTTCCGGCTGCTGACGGACGGCGGGCCCTCGGCCGCCCGCCGGCTCGCCGACGCCGCCCCCGGGGCGCGGGTGGTCAAGGCGTTCAACCTCTGCCACGAGGACGTGTGGCGGATGCGCCCGCCGGTCTTCGACGGCAGGCCGCTGGCCGTGCCGCTCTGCGGGGACGACCCGGCGGCCCTCGCCCTGGTGTCCGGGCTGGTGCGGGACACGGGCTGCCTGCCGGTTGCCGGCGGCGGGCTGGAGCGGGCGGGCCTGCTGGAGGCGACCGCCGCGCTGTTCATCGGCCTCTGGGTCGGCGAGGGCGCGGACGCCCAGGCGATCGCCCCGCCGCTGGCGTACGCGACCGGCGAGCCGGCCGGGCCGGCGGACCCGGCTGCGGACTGGCCTGCGGGCGGGCCTGCGGCCAGGGCTACGGGCGGGGCTGCGGACGGACGGTGAGGATCTGTTCGGCCTGACCGACCGGGCCGTCCACGTCGTGCAGCACGGTGCTGGTGAGGCCCTGGCCGGTCGGGCCGAAGGTGACGGTGGTGTCCAGGCCGGTCCAGGGCCCGCGCGGGGCGCGGTGGAGGTGGATGGTCAGGTCGACGTTGGGGAACATCCACGCTGCCGGGTCCTGCTGCGGGGCGATGCCGTTGGCGGTGTCCACCATCGCGACGAAGGCGGCGAGGGGGCTGCTCGGCTCGCCCGCGACCAGGTCGACGCGCGAGGTCAGCCAGGCCGTCGCGCGGCCCCGGCGGGCCGGCGGCACCCGGCGGACGTCGATCGAGGAGATGTAGCCGCCGTCCCAGGCGTCGTCCATCGCCCAGCCGGGGAGGTCCTCGGGCGCGGGCAGCGGCTCGCGCGGGCTGTCGGCGACGGCCGAGGTGTCCAGGGCGGCCAGCAGCCAGACCCGGGCCCGGACGACGGCGCGTCCGCCGATCGCCACGGTCGCCTCCAAGAGTTCGATGGTGCGGCCGGGGCGGACGGACTCCACGGTGACCTCGCACTCGTCGAGCGCGATCCGGCCGAGGATGTCGTAGCTGATCCGGGCGGGCACCAGGCCGCCGGGGCGCCCGGCGAGGTACTGGTCCACGGCGTGCACGACCAGGCCGGCCAGCGGGCTGAAGTGCTGCTCGTCGGTGCTCCACGCACCGCCCGCGTGCGCGGTGGGCTTGAAGGTGTGCTCGCCCGTCCGCTCGTAGTAGCTCTCGCGTGCGATCGTGCTGGTGGTCACGGGTGCCGTCTCCTCGACCGGGGCAGGTGCATCGTTCCCGAATCGTAGGCGCCGGGCACGCCGGCGGTCGCCGTGATCTGTCGCACAGTGGGTCGAACCGGGAGCGAACGGGACGACGGGCCCTGTCGGCCGGGACGTCGGGACGGGGACCGTCAGGAGGGACCGATCCGCGACCGGGAAGTGGGGCACACGATGGCGCAGTACCGCAACGACCACGGAGCGGACGTCGATCCGCACGACCTCGACCTGGTGGCGTTCCGCTCCGCGCCGCAGCGGCGGGCGCGTGACGCGCTGCTCGCCGTCAACGCCGACATGCGGCGCAACTACGCCTCCCTGAAGGCCGATCTGACCACCCGCCTCACCCCGGTGATCGTCGTCCAGAACGACTCCCGGGGCGGCCGCTACACCCTCGTGGACGCCGGGCAGCGGGAGTCGCTGCATCCCGTCGCCGAGGTGTTCGAGCTGGTCAAGTCGACCGCCCATGTGCCGCTCGGGACCTTCACCGTCCTCGCCCCGTACCTCAAGGGCCCGGAGGGACGGGGCTGGGTCCGGCCGCTCCAGGACTTCGCGGCCACGCTGACCGTCGCCCGGCAGCAGCTCGCCGCCGCCGGCCTGCCGCGCGAACCGGCGGCCTCCTCGCGGCGGATCCTCGACGCTGCGCTGCGGTTCATCGCGCTCGTCATCGAGCGTCCGATGTCCGGGCCCGAGCTGATCAGGGCCTTCACCGACTTCAGCGGCGGCGTCTTCGGTGACATCCGCATCAACATGTACCACGCCGCCAAGGCCCAGATCGCCGGGGTGGAGACGGTGATGCGGCGCTGGCGGAGCCGGGTGGGGGAGCAGCGGTGGAAGGGCCTCTACGTCGTGGTCCTCTCGCTGTGGACGACCTCGGTGCTCAACCAGAACAGCATCATCATCCGGCGGTTCATGGACCCGGCCGCCGTCGCCACCCACCTCATCGACCTGCCGACCGCCGAGACGCCCGCCGACCCCGTCCTCACCGCCCTCGACAACCTCGCCCGGATCGTGCAGGACAACGTCGCCGCCGAACTGGTCTTCCCCGTCGACCAGGAGATCGCCGACGCCCTCAAGGGGCAGGAGGACCTGCTCTCCGACACCATCCAGCAGCTACTGGCCTGCCCCTACCAGGACAAGCGGGCGGCGGCGGACGCAGGGGCGGTCGGACGGGCGGACGGAAATGCCGTCGCGCGGGCGGTCGGCCGGGTCGTACGGTGACCCGCGTGGCCCACGCGAAGACCTCCTACGTCTGCCTGCCCTGCCGGGCCTCCTACAAGCAGCCCTACGGCAGGCCGGGCGACGAGCGGCGCTGCCCGCGCTGCGCCGGGGCGCTGGTCCACGCGGGTTCCGCCTTCGCCGCCCCGCCCCGCCGGGACACCGCCGCCTGGCGCACGCTCGGCCTGCTGCTGCACGCCGGCATCGGCTTCCACAAGAGCTGCTGCGGCGGCCCGGGCTACCGCCCCCGCACCCGTCACGAGGTGCGCGAGCGCACCCTGTTCGCGCGCCGCTCCGGGGAGCCGCTCGCACGGGCGCTGCTGCACCGCGAAGTCCCCTGGGAACGGGCGGCGGGCTGAACACGCCGGCCGGGGCGTGACAGGATCACGTGCATGACTCCTCCCGCGCGGCGGTCGGCCTCCGCGATCACGCCCGTACGGCTTCTCGCGGGCCACGCGTCGGCCGGTCAGCCGGTGTCCGAGGTGCTGCCGGCGGTCCCGCTGGAGGCCGGGGAGCGCCAACTGGCGGGCAGTCCCGGGCCGGCGCCGGGGTGTGCGGCCGGCGATGTGCTCGCGGTCGGCCGCGACACCGCCACCGGGGTCGAAGCGGTCATGGACGTCTGGGCGGCCTCTGCCGACGGCGCCTCGTGGTGGTTCGGCAAGGGGTAGGAGGGCGGCGACGTTCAGGAGTCGGCTGCGAGTGGGAAGTCGGCCGGTCCGACTTCCCACTCCGGGGTTCCCGCCCGGTGGCGGCCCCGCCCCCCGCGCGGGGCCGGCACCGAGGGGCGCCCGTCAAGGATGAGGCCGCGGGGCCGGTGGGCGCTTGTACGAAAGCGAACCCGGTGGCCGTGCGAGGGGAGGGTCGTTGGACGCGGAGGACGGCGGGACGGCGGAGGACCGGGGGGAGAGCGTCGAGCGCCGGCCGCCGGAGTGGATGCGCGGTGACGTGGTCAGGTGCCGCGGCTACCGGTCGGCCGGTGTCCGGAACCCGAGGGTCACCCTGCCCAGCGCGGCCGTGACCCTGCTGGTGGGCTGGGGCGAGCCGCTGCACATCCGGCAGGGGCTGGGCGGCGTGGCGCGCGAACGGACGCGCCACGCAATGATTGCGGGCCTGCAGACGGCTCCGGTGCTGGCGGGCTACCGGGGGTCGGGCCACGCCCTGGAGATCGAGTTCACGGCCGTCGGGGCGTCCCGGGTCTTCGGCCTGCCGCTGCACCTGCTCGCCAACGCCGCCGCCCACCCGGACGAGGCGATGGGCCAGGGCTGGACGGCGCGGCTCACCGAACGGCTGGCGCAGGCGCCGGACTGGGCTGCCCGCTGGGAGGTCGTGGACGCCGTCCTCGGGCCGCGGCTGGCCGCCGCCCCGGCCGCCCCGGGGCTGGCCGTCGAGGCCTGGCAGCGGCTGAGCGACGCGCACGGCGGGCTGACCGCGCGGGAACTCGCCGCCGCCACCGGCCGGGGCGAACGCCGGCTCCAGCACGTCTTCCGGGACCACGTCGGCGTGCCGCCGCAGACCGTCTCCAGGATCCTCCGCTTCCGGCGGGCGCTCGCGCTGTCCGGACGCGCCCGCCTCTCCCTGACCGAGGTGGCCGCGATGAGCGGCTACCACGACCAGGCCCACATGAACCGGGACTTCCGCGCCCTGTCCGGCCGCACGCCCGGCCAGCTGCGCCTCGTCGCCGACCGCCTGGCGGCCGACGGCGGGGTCGCGTGCGTGAGCGAACCCGGCTGCCTGAGCGACTTCTTCGAGGTCGGCGCGGCGGACTGGTGGCCGTGACGGCCGCTCGGCTCGCGGGGGTGAACGGCGCTCGGGCGCGGCGTCGTCCGGTGCCGGACGGTGGAGCGGCGTCCCGGCCACCGCGGCGACTTCGGGCGTACGCCGTACACTCGTCAAGTCGCCGAAACCGAGGGAGAGTCGACGATGACCGAGGGCGAGGGAACCCGCCGCACCCCGTTGAACCGCGAGCGCGTGCTGCACGCCGCCGTGGCGCTCGCCGACGCCGGGAGCGGGATCGAGGCGCTGAGCATGCGCAAGCTCGCCCAGGTGCTGGGCGTCGTGCCGATGGCCCTCTACAAGCACGTCGCCAACAAGGGGGATCTGCTCACCGGCATGGTCGACACCGTCGTCGGCGAGATCGACCCGCCGGTCCCCGGCGCCCACTGGAAGGGCGCCGTACGCGAGCGCGTGCTGTCCGCCCGCCGGGCGCTGCACCGCCACCCCTGGGCGCCGCGCGTCATCGAGTCGCTGCCGGCGCCGACGTCCGCGATGCTCGACCACCTGGAGGCGGTGATCGGCCTGTTCCGCTCCGGGGGCCTGTCCGCCGACCTCACCCACCACGCGATGCACGCCCTCGGCGGCCGCGTCCTGGGCTTCACCCAGGAACTGTTCACCGGCTCCCCGGGCGCGGACGCCGGAGCGGCCGCCCGACTGGCCGTCCGCCATCCGCGCATCGCGGAGATCGCCGCCACCGCCGCCCGTGCGGAGGACGGCTCGGCCCCGGGCGGGGGCTGCGACGACCGGTTCGAGTTCGAGTTCGCCCTCGATGTGCTGCTGGACGGCATCGAGCGCCTCCACCGGGCGGGCTGGACATCGGCCGCGGGGTGTCGCCCGTAGGCGCTGCCACCGCTGCGGGCGCCGGCGTTCCTCGCCAGGTGATCCCGGAACCTGTTGCGGGTGATCGCGAATCGGTCTTGAATGGTCCAGACCGCAACGGGAGGGATGCAAACCCATGACTGTTCCTCAACGCACCGTCGTCCTGGGCACTTTGGGCTTCGGAACGATCGTCGACGAGGAGACCTCGTTCCGGCTCCTGGACCACTTCGTCGAGCACGGCGGAACGGTCCTGGACACCGCGAACAACTACGCGTTCTGGCTCGACGGCGCTACCGGGGACGAGAGCGAGGCCGTCATCGGCCGCTGGCTGGCCAGCCGCAAGCTACGGGACCGGGTCGTCATCAGCACCAAGGTGGGCGCCCGGCCCACGGTGCCCGGGGCCGGGCTGGAGGCGGCGGAGGGGCTGTCGGAGAAGGCGGTCCGGGCCGGCATCGAGGGCAGCCTGCGGCGCCTCGGCACGGACCACGTCGACGTGTACTGGACGCACATCGAGGACCGCTCGGTGCCCCTCGCCGAGACCGTGGAGACCCTCGCCGACCTCGTGACGTCGGGGAAGGCGGGCGCGGTCGGCGCCAGCAACCACGCCGTCTGGCGGGTCGAGCGGGCCCGCGCGCTCGCCGGGGACGGCCCGCGCTACTCGCACCTGCAGTACCGGTACTCGTACCTCCAGCCGCGCTTCGACGTGCCGCTGCTCTCCTCCGCCCATGTGCACGTGACCTCGGAACTCCTCGACTACGTCCGCTCCGAGGGCGACCTGCGGCTCTGGGTCTACAGCCCGATCCTCTCCGGCGGCCTCACCCGCGACGACGTCGAGATCGGCGCCGCCTACGACCACCCCGGCACTCCGAAGCGGCTCGCCGCCCTCCGCGCGGTGGCCGAGGAGGCCGGTGCGACCGTCAACCAGGTGGCGCTCAGCTGGCTGCTCGACCACGAGGCGCGGATCCTGCCGCTGGTCGGCGTGAGCAAGGTCGCCCAGCTCGACGAGGCGCTCGGCGCCCTCGACGTGACGCTGACGGAGGAGCAGCGCAACCGCCTGGACGAGGCCGCGCTGTAGGCGTGACCCGGGGGGCCGGACCGGCGGCCCCCCGGGTGCGGCGGCTCAGGCCGCCGGGTAGCCGATCTCGGCCATGTCGTCCGCGAGATCGGCCGGCTCGACGTCCGGGTTGAGCGCGGACACCACGGCTCCGGTGAGCGGTCGCAGCGCCAGGACGTGGGCGATCGCCGCCGTGTCGAGGCCGTCCTCCAGTTCGTAGTACTCCTCGGCCCACGCCCGGTACGCCTCCGCCAGGTCCTCGGCGCCGAGCAGGTCGAAGAGCTCCACCCCGCCCGTGGGCGCCGCCGACGGTGCCCGCCACGCGGTGTCCCCGGCCTCGCGCCAGAAGCAGACGGTGGCGAGCGGCGCGCCGTCCTCCTCGCCGAACGCCGGCTCCTGGACGTGCGGGCGGAAGGCCTCCGGCACCTCCGCGAGCAGGCGCGCCCCCGCGTTCGGCGCGGTGTGGTCGAAGCCGCGCGCGTACACCCCGGCGGGGGAGAAGACCATGAACCAGTCGTCGCCCTGCCCGTCGCGCATCGACGCCATCTCCTCGCCCTCGCTCCACCGGGAGTCGAACGAGTAGTAACGGTCGCCCCAGACGGGTCCGAGGACCGCCTCCAGCATGGCCAGGCCGCGCAGGCGGTCGCGCAGCGCGGCGGCGTCGGGCAGGCGGGCGAGGAGTCCGCTCAGGTCGGGGGCGTCGTGGGTGTCGTGCATGCCGGTAGTGAAGCAGACCGCACCGACAGCCGGTCACGGCCGCAGCGCGATCCGCAGCTCCTGCCCCCGGTGGTCGGACATGCCCAGGTCGTCCACGAAGGCGTACCGCTGCACCGAGACCGTGCGGGAGGTGAACGCCCAGTCCAGGCGCCACCAGTCGGTGCCGAGGACGCCGCCCCAGCTGCCGGGGTAGAGCTCGCCGCTCGCCGAGCGGGCGTCGTGGAGGCGGGCGCGCAGCGGATCGAGGTCGCCCATCGCGGGGCTGGTGTTGAAGTCGCCCGCGATCAGCAGGGGTTGCGGGTTGGCGGCGGCGTCGCGCTCCAGGGCGGCGAACTGCTCGCGGCGCGCGGCGTCCGCCTCCCGCACCACGCGGTAGAAGGCGCCGCCGAACACCGACTCCCGGGTGTCCACCTGGACCGGGATGTGCACGTTGTAGAAGGACACCGCGCGGCCGTGGACGTCGACGTCGGTGCGCAGCACCTTGCGCTTGGTGAAGGCCTCCGCCCACGGTGCGTCCGGTGCCACCTCCGGGCCGACCGGTGGCGTGGCGAGCACCGGGAAGCGGGAGAGGGTGACCAGCTCGCCGGCCACCACCACCTGGTGGTCGGGGAACTCCCGGCGGATCCGGTCGAGTTCGTCGACCTCGGCGTGCGTCTCGCGCACCCAGGCCAGGTACTCCTGGAGCAGGTAGACGTCGGCGTCCCGGTCGTGCAGGAAGCGGTAGAAGGCGTCCGGGTCGTCGGTGGTGTCCCAGTACTCGGTGTTCCAGGAGAACACCGTGAGCGCGGGCCCGGCCGCCGCCGGCCCCGGAACCGGCACCAGCGCCGCCCAGTTGAGGCCGGTCCGGGGCAGCCCCGCGACCAGCAGCGCCACCACCGCCGGCACCAGCCACCGCCGCACCGGCGGGCCGGGGACCGTCCACCCCAGCGCCAGCAGCGCCACCGGGACGGCGAGGAACAGCAGCGGCGGCGCCAGCCCCGGTATCAGCCAGAACCACCACCGGCCGCTCACCACCAGGTCCAGCAGCAGGAACACCGCCCACAGCCCGGTGGCGGCGGCCAGCAGCCGCACGCCGCCCGAGGCACGCGAGAGCGAGGCCCGAGGGCGCGCGGACCCGGGGCGGGGGGACCGAAAGCGCGGGGAAACGGAATCCGGATCCATGCGGCGGAGCGTAGCAGGCGAACGGAACGCCGGAATTCCGGCATCCAGCACCCGGACACCCCCCAATACGGGGACGATACCGGCCCGATACGGGCCCCCCGTGAACTGGCTCCATGACGTTTTCCGTATCGGTCGTCATCCCGGCCCACAACGCCGCCCGCACCCTCGCCGCCTGCCTGGACTCGGTGTACGCCCAGACCCACCCGCCGCACCAGGTGATCGTGGTGGACGACGGCTCCACCGACGCCACCGCCCGCATCGCCGAGGGCCGTCCGCACCCCGGGCAGGGCCCGCCGTGCACGCTGATCCGGCAGTGGCCCAATCGCGGGGTTTCCGCTGCGCGGAACGCGGGAATTGCGGCGGCCACCGGCGACGTCGTCTTCTTCCTGGATTCCGACGAGGCGCTGACGTCCGATTCGGTGGCGAATGCACTGGAAATCCTCGAAAAGGACCCGGAATGCGGGTGCGTGCACGGTGTGATCGCCCCCGAGCCGCTCTTCGACGACGGACCGGTGGAGCGCTACCGGGTCCTGCACGCGCACTGGTGGCGGGCGCGCGGCGCGGGTGTCGTGGAGACGGCGTTCTTCGCCCAGGCGGCCGTCCGGCGCGAGGTGTTCGAGCGGATCGGCGGCTTCGACGAGGCCCTGCGCGACTCCGAGGACCTCGAACTCAGCGACCGGCTCGCCCCGCACTACCGGATCGTGCTCACCGACCGGGTGGTCGCCCGCCACGACGAGGTGGACCGGCTCGGCCCGCTGCTCGCCGAGACCTACCGGCGCGCCCTGGTGCTCGTCCCGGCCCTGGCCTCGGCCCGGCGCGGCGGGCGGCGCAACCTCACCGCCAACAGCCCCGCCTCGGTCGCCGCCGCCGCGTTCACCCTGGCCGCCCTGCCGCTGGCGCGCCGCCGTCCGGTGCTGCCCGCCGCCGGACTGGCCGCGTTCTGCGCCGCCAACGCCGGGCTGCTGCGCTTCGCCGCCCGGCAGCACGGGCCGGCCTTCGTGCCGTACGCCGCCGGGGTGCACTTCCTGGTCGTCGGCTCGCTGCTGACCGGCGCGGGCGTCGGCGCCCTGCGGATGCTGCTGACCGGGGACCGGGCGGCCGGCCGGTGTACGGCGGGGGAGCGGGCCTGATGCGGGAGCGGCTGCGCAGTCTCCTCACCCCCGCCGTCGTCCTCGCCGCGCTGGTCGGCGTCGGCCTGCTGCTGCGCCACGACGGCCCGGTCGCCGCCCGCGCGCTGGCCCGCGCCGACGCCGTCCCGTGGCTGCTCGCCGCGCTCGCCGCCAACGTCGCGGGCCTCGTCCTCGCCGTGCACGCCTGGCGGGTGCTCGTCCCCGCGCCGCCCGGCAGCGCCCCCGGCACCCCGGGACCGATCCGCGGTCTGACCGCCGCCCGGATCTACTTCCTCGGCCAGCTCTCCAAGTACCTGCCCGGCCGGGTCTGGGGCGTGGTCACCCACGTCACCCACGGCCGCGAGGCCGGGGTTCCCGCCGCCACGATGACCTCCGCCTACCTGCTCAGCCTCGCCCTCGCCGTCCTCACCGGCGCCGGCGTCAGCCTGCTCGCCGCCCCCGCCGCCCTGCCCGGGCAGTGGTTCTGGCTCTGCCTGCCCGCGGCCGGCTTCCTCGCCTGCGCCGCCCGCCCCGCGCTGGCGACCCGCCCGGTCGCGGCCCTCGCCCGGCTCGCCCGCCGGCCGATCGACCCGCCGCCGGACGCCGCCGTCCGCCGGGCGATCGCGCTGGCCGTCGCCTCCTGGCTGGTCTCCGGACTGCACCTGTGGTTCCTCGCGATCGCGCTGGGCGCGCCCGCCGCCGCCTCCGCCGGGCCGGGCATCGGGGCGTTCGCGCTCGCCACCGTGGTCAGCAGCCTCGCCGTGGTCGTCCCCGACGGCTGGGGCGTGCGCGAGCTCACCATCGCCGCCGCCCTGGCCACCGTGCTGCCCGGCGGCACCGCCGCGAGCGCCGCCGTGGCCAGCCGGGTGGTCTGCGTCGTCGCCGAACTCGGCGGCGCGGCCACCGTCCTCGCCTGGGCCCGGCTGCGCGCCTCACCCGTCACCGCGCCCACCGCGCCCGCCGCACCGCCCGCCTCAGCGCCCACCGTGCCCACCGCCGCACCCCCCACCGCCGCACCCCCCACCGCGCCCACCCCGCCACCCGCCCCGATGGGAGACACCCGTGTACACCCTTGACGACGCCGAACGGTTCGAGGTCGGCGAGGTGCACGACCTGTACCGCCGGTACGTGAACAGGAGCCAGGTCTCGCTGATGACCTCCTTCGGCTTCGGGCGCGAGCTCGTCGCCCACGCCGAGGGCGCCCACCTCACCCTCACCGACGGCCGGCGCGTCCTCGACGTCACCGGCGGCGTCGGCGTGCTCAACCACGGCCACAACCACCCGCGCATCCTGGCCGCCCGCGAACGCTTCGCCCGCGAGCGCCGGATGGAGGTCCACAAGACCTACTTCTCGCCCTACCTCGCCGCGCTCTCCCACAACCTCGCCGAGGTGCTGCCCGGCGACCTGTCGATGTCCTTCCTCCCCAACTCCGGCGCCGAGGCCGTCGAAGGCGCCGTCAAACTGGCGTACAAGTACCACAACGGCCGGCGCGGCACCGTGCTGCGCGCCGACCGCGCCTTCCACGGCAAGCTGCTCGGCTCCGGCGGCCTCACCGGGCAGGCCCAGTTCGCCTTCCCGACCATCCCCGGCATCGACACCTTCACCTACAACGACCTGGCCTCCGTGCGCCGGGCCGTCGCCGCCCACCCCGGCGACGTCTACGCGATCCTCGTCGAGCCGTTCAGCGCCTCCACCATCGAGGCCTGCTCCGAGGGCTTCCTGCGCGGGCTGCGCGAACTGTGCGACCGCGAGAGGATCGTGCTGATCTTCGACGAGATCTACACCGGCTGGGGCAAGACCGGCACCCTGTTCCACTTCATGCGCTACCCCGGCCTGCTGCCCGACGTGCTCACCACCTCCAAGTCCTTCGGCGGCGGCAAGTCCTCCATCTCCGCGTTCATCGCCCGCGAACCCGTCTTCCGCAAGGCCTACGACAACCTCGGCGACGCCCTGCTGCAGTCCACCTCCACCACCTACTACGGCTTCGGCGAGGAGTGCGCCACCGCCCTGGAGGCCGTCAACATCGCCGTCGAGGACGACTACCCGGCCCGCGCCCGCGCCATCGGCGCCGTCCTCGAACCGGGCCTGCGCCGGCTCGCCGAGGAACACCCCGACACCGTCTCCCGGGTCGACGGCGCCGGCGCCCTGTGGGGCGTCTTCATCGACGGCGGGCCGCGCATCCTCGACCTGGTCGCCAAGCTCGCCCCCGGCGGCATGGCCCGGGACCCGCGCTTCAAGACCAAGCTGGTCACCTGCGCCGTCATCAACGCCCTCTACCGGGACCACGGCATCTTCGCCTACTACACCCTCAACGGCCGCAACCCGCTCATCATCGGCCCCTCCCTGGTCACCGACCCCGCCGACGTCGAGCGCACCGTCGACGCCCTCGGCGCCGTCCTCGACGAGGGCCTCGGCCGGCTGGTCACCCGCTTCATCAAGCAGAAGGTGGGATCCCAGTGGTGAGCGGAGGAGCTGCCCGGCTCACCGTCGCCGTCACCGGCGCCGCCGGCATGCTCGGCTCCCGCCTCGCCGAGCGCCTCACCGCCGACGGCCACCGGGTGCGCGGCATCGACCTGCGCCCCGGCCCGGGCGTCGAGGTCGTCGGCGACATCCGCGACCGCGCCGCCCTCGACCGCGCCCTGCACGGCGCCGACGCCCTGGTGCACGCCGCCGCCGCCCTGCCCAGCTACCCCGACGAGCAGATCCGCTCGATCATCGTCGACGGCACCCGCACCGTCCTCGCCGCCGCCCGCGCCGCCGGCACCCCCCGCGTCGTGCACATCTCCTCCACCGCCGTCTACGGCCTGCCCCGGCTGGTCCCCACCCCCGAGACCCACCCCCGCGAGCCCGTCGACACCTACAGCCGCGCCAAGGCCGCCGCCGAGGAGATCGCCGAACGCCACCGCGCCGACGGCCTGTGCGTGCCGATCCTGCGCCCCAAGACCTTCGTCGGCCCCGGCCGCATGGGCCTGTTCGCGATGCTCTTCGAATGGGCCGAGGAGGGCCGCAACTTCCCCGTCCTCGGCCGCGGCGACGTGAGGACCCAGATGTTCGCCATCGACGACCTGGTCGACGCCGTGATCACCGTCCTGCACGCCCCCGACGACGTCGCCAACGACACCTACAACCTCGCCGCCGCCGAATTCGGCACCCTGCGCGAGGACTTCCAGGCCGTCCTGGACGCCGCCGGCCACGGCAGGCGGGTCGTCGGCCTGCCCGCCCGCCCCGCCCTCGCCGTCCTCGACACCCTCCAGCGCGCCCGGCTCTCACCCGTCTACGGACGCCTGCTCCACAAGCTCACCGCCGACTCCTACGTCTCCATCGACAAGGCCCGCGACCGGCTCGGCTTCGCCCCCAGGCTCTCCAACCAGGACGCCATCCTGCGCACCTACCAGTGGTGGCGCACCACCCGCCGGGAACCCCCGGCCGGCCGCGCCGCCGGCCCCAACGCCGGGCGCACCAGCCGCGACCCGTGGAGCCAGGGGCTGCTGTCCGCCGTGAAGATCTTCTTCTGAGGAGCGTTCCGCCATGACCTCCCTGAGCGAACAGAGTTCACAGCACGAGCAGGGCGCACCGCACCGGCGGGGCACCCCGGACGGGCCGCGAGGACCCGCCCGCCGCACCACGGGCCCCTCCCGGCTGCCCGCACTCATCGCCCTGCTCCGCCCCGGGCAGTGGCCCAAGAACGTCCTCGTCGTCCCGCTGCCCCTGCTCGGGGCCGACCTCGCCTGGGACACCGCCGCCCGGACCGCCGTCGCCACGGCCGCCTTCGTGCTCGCCTCCTCCCTGGTCTACGTGGTCAACGACCTCGCCGACGTCGAACGCGACCGCCGCCACCCCGTCAAACGCCACCGCCCGCTCGCCGCCGGCCGGATCACCCGGCGCGCCGCCGTCGCCCTCGCCGTCCTCCTCGCCGTCCTGCTCGCCCCGCTGCTCGCCGCCACCGGACCCGGCGTCGTCGCACCCGTCCTGGTCTACCTCGCCGTCAACGCCGCCTACAGCTGGAGACTCAAACACCTGCCACTGCTCGACGTGTTCGTCGTCGCCACCGGCTTCGTGCTGCGCCTGCTCGGCGGCTACGGCGCCAGCGGCCGCCCGCTGTCCGCCTGGCTGGTGCTCACCGTCCTCACCCTCTGCCTGGTCCTCATCGTCGGCAAGCGCCGCCATGAACTCGGCGTCGCCGGCAGCGGCCACCGGCCCGCCCTGGTCGGCTACTCCGCGCACTTCCTCGACCTCGTCCTGGTCCTGTGCTCCGGCCTCACCGTCATCGGCTACCTGCTCTACCTGCGCACCGAGTCCGGCTACGAGACCGGCGCCCTGCTCACCGCCCCCTGCGCCCTGTTCGCGCTCTTCCGCTACCTGCAGATCGTCGTCGTCCACGCCGAGGGCGGGAACCCCGTGCGCACCCTGCTGCGCGACCGCGCCATGCTCGCCACCGCCGCACTCTGGGGAGCCCTCCTGCTCGGCTTCCAACTCACCTGATGCCAAGCGGCGTTGAACGCGCCCCTTCCGAACGAGGAGCCATGCCCGCCACACCGCTCGTCTCGGTGGTCGTGCCGATGTACAACGACAGCCGCACCGTCGACCTCTGCCTCGCATCCGTCCTCGCCCAGAGCCACCCCGCCATCGAGGTGATCGTGGTCGACGACGCCAGCACCGACGACTCCGCCGCCCGGGCCGCCGCCCACCCCGTCACCCTGGTGCGCGCCGAACACAACGGCGGCCCCGGCGCCAGCCGCAACCTCGGCGTCCGGCACGCCACCGGCGACATCGTCTTCTTCCTCGACGCCGACCTCGCCATGCACCCCGACGCCGTCGCCGAGGCCGTCGCCCTGTTCGCCGAACACCCCGACTACGGCGCCGTGTTCGGCGTCCCCGACAAGGAGCCCCTGTTCCCCGAAGGCCCCGTGGGCCAGTACCGCATCCTCCAGTACCACTACTGGCGCAAGAGCGCCGAAGGCCTGGTCAGCGGCGGCTTCTACGCCCTCGGTGCGGTGCGCCGCGCCGCCTTCCTGGACGCCGGCTGGTTCAACCCCGCGCTGCGCCAGACCGAGGAGATCGACCACGCCGAACGCCTCGCCGCCCGCCACCCCATGCTGCTCACCTCCCGCGTCCGCGGCCGGCTCTCCGACGAGAACCGGATGCGGCCGCTGCTGCGCAAGGCCTTCGTGCGCAGCCGGCTGCGGGTGCCGTTCTACCTCGACCGGGGCCGGGCCATGCAGGGCATGGAGACCCCCGGGCGGGCGGTCGCCTCGCTGCTCGCCGCGCTCACCCTGCTCAGCCTGCCGCTGATCGCCTGGCGGCCGCCCGTCGCGATCGCCACCGCCCTGCTGCTGGCCGCCTTCGTGCTCACCGACCTCGGCCAGTACCGCTTCGTGCGCCAGGAGCGCGGCTACCGCTTCCTCGCCCTGTTCACCCTCTGCCACCTGCTGCTGAACGCCGTCGTCACCGCCGGACTCGCCGCCGGACTCGCCCAGTTCGCGGTCAGCCCCCGCTTCCGCCGGATGTACCGGCGGGACGGCGCCGACCGGCCGCCCGCCGTCCGGTCGTCCGA
Organism: Kitasatospora sp. NPDC057500; assembly: GCF_042802195.1. Taxonomy (NCBI): domain Bacteria; kingdom Bacillati; phylum Actinomycetota; class Actinomycetes; order Kitasatosporales; family Streptomycetaceae; genus Kitasatospora; species Kitasatospora sp. NPDC057500. The sequence goes on from NZ_JBHVER010000070.1 coordinate 26,336, forward strand.
GCCCACGGGTGCACGGCGCCTCGCCCGCCGACTGCGCACCTGGTACGGGCGCGCCCTGGTCGGCGCCACCGGGCTGTGGCTGATGTACGCCTTCTTCCGCTGGTCGGTCAGCGGCCGCTGGCACTGGGCGATCCTGCTGGACGCCGTTCCCCCGGTGTTCCTGGTCGGCGTGCCGCTGTTCCTGCTGCTCGCCGCGACCGCCGCCTGCGGCCCGCGCCGCGGCTGGGCCCTCGGACTCGCGCTGCCCCCGCTGCTGCTCGGCCTCACCACCGGCTCCGGCCTCAACTGGCCCGCCCTGTGGCACGGCGAGCGCCCCGTGCCGCCCGGCGCCCTGCACGTGGTCTCCTTCAACACCCAGTACTGGGCCGCCTCCACCGGTGCCGACCGGCTCTACGAACTGATCCACCGTCAGAATGCCGACGTCTACCTGTTCCAGGAGCACGTGCTCTGGCAGCCCGGCCTCGGCGAGGACGGCTACCGGCGGCTCGACGACGACGCCCGGCTCGCCGCCGAGTTCCCCGGCTACCACATCGCCCGCACCGGTGAACTGCTCACCGTCTCCCGCTACCCCGTCGTCTCCCAGCGCTCCGTCGGCACCGGCGCCGACCTCGGGCCGGACCCCTCCTTCAGCCGGGTCTTCGCCCGCGACAAGGTCATGCGCACCGACCTCCAGGTCGGCCCCACCGTGCTCAGCGTCTACAACGTGCACATCACCGTGCCGCTCGCCCCCGACCTGTCCCCGTTCTCCGGCTTCGACTTCGACTCCTACTTCAAGCGCAAGTTCGCCTGGCGCCAGGAGGAGATCCGCGGCCTGGAGGCCGACCTGGCGGACAACCCCAACCGGACGCTGATCGCCGGCGACTTCAACGCCAGCCCCGCGATGCGCGACCTGGAGGGGCTGCGTTCCCTCGCGGAGGACGCGATTCGCGCCAACAACGACTTCCTGCCGCTGAGTTGGAAGGATTCCGCGCCCGCCGGATTCGACTGGGACAGCGCCGTCAACCGCCCCTACCCGTTCTGGCGGCTGGACTGGAGCTTCACCCGGGGACCGGTGAAGGTCCACCGCTACGAGTTCCGGCCCGCCGAGGGCATCTCCGAACACCGGCTGCAGGACCTCTGGCTCTCGCTCTGAACACCCCCCCCCGAAAGGACACCGCATGCTGCTCAAGGACCTGCGCACCGCCGTCCGCACCGCCTCCGGCGTCGAACTGCTGGAACGGCTGCCGGCACTGCGCCGCCCGATGGCCTGGCTGGAGGAGCGGCCGGTGCTGCACGGCCTCACCCTGTGGGCCTTCGGCCTGCGCCGCCCGCTGTTCTGGGACCATGTGTTCACCCCCGAGCCGGGCGCCGAACTCACCGAGGTGCGCGAGCTGTTGGAGCAGGGCCGGGAGCGCTACGCCGAACGCCTCACCGGCTTCCTGGAGTACGCGGAGCTGCTGCGCGGCATCCCGCTGAGCGGCACCGCCGCCGCCCCCACCCCGTACTGGAACAACGGCTGGCTGCCGCCGCTGGACGCGCTGTCGCTCTACGGCTTCCTCGCGGCCGAACGGCCCGCCCGCTACCTGGAGATCGGCTCCGGCAACTCCACCAAGTTCGCCCGCCGGGCCGTCGAGGACCTCGGTCTCGCCACCCGGATCACCTCGATCGACCCGGCCCCGCGCGCGACCGTCGACCGGCTCTGCGACGAGGTGGTCCGCACCCCGCTGCAGAGCGCCGACCTGGAGGTCTTCCGCGAGCTGGAGCCGGGCGACATCGTCTTCTTCGACGGGTCGCACCGGCTCCACATGGGCTCGGACGTCACGGTGTTCTTCTTCGAGGTGCTGCCGGTGCTCAAGCCCGGGGTCCTGGTGCACGTGCACGACATCATGCTCCCGGCGGACTACCCGGTGTCCTGGCGCTGGCGGCACTACTCCGAGCAGTACCTGCTGGCCGCGCTGCTGACGGCGGCGCCCTCGCGGTTCGACGTGGAGCTGCCGGACGCCTTCGTGCACGCCGACCCGGAGCTGCGGCGGATCGCCGAGCCGCTGTGGCGCAGGCTCGGGGTCACCGAGCACCATGAGCCGGGGTCGTTCTGGTGGCGGCACGCGGGCTGAGGCCCCCGGACCCGGTCTGCGGCCGGTCCGTGCCGTCGCGGGCCGGTCCGCGCCGGGTCAGACGGTGGGGCAGGCGCCGTTGAGGATGTCCTGCTCCAGCGCCCGCAGCTCCTTGCCCGGTTCGAGGCCCAGTTCCTCGACCAGGTGGGCGCGCAGCGCGCGGTAGACGTCGAGCGCCTCCACCGTGCGCCCGGAGCGGTGCAGGGCGTGCATCAGCAGCCCGTGCAGGTGCTCGCGGAACGGGTGCGCGGAGACCAGCTCGACGAGTTCGCCGACCAGGTCCTCGTGCCGGCCGAGGGCCAGCTCCAGCCGCACCCGCTCCTCGACGGCGCGCAGCCGGCTCTCCTCCAGGCGGCGGGCCCAGGACTCCAGCGCCGGGCAGTCCAGGCCCGCCACGGCCGGCCCGGTCCACCGGGCGAGGGCCCGCCGCAGGGCGCCGACGGCCTCCGCGAGGGCGCCGGAGGCCGCCCGCACCCGGGCGTGGGTGACCTCCTCGTTGAACAGCGCGGCGTCCAGCTCGCCGTGCCCGACCCGCAGCCGGTAGCCGTTGGGGTGGGTCTCGATCACCGGTGGCGCGCCCGCGTCGGCCAGCGCCCGGCGCAGCTGCGAGACGCAGATCCGGATCTGCGTGCGGGCGCTGGCGGGTGGCGCCGCACCCCACAGGTTGTCCACCAACCGGTCCAGCGGGACCACCCAGTTGGGGGTCAGGGCGAAGGTCGCCAGGACGAGCTGCGGCCGTCGGCCGCCGAGTGGCACGGTTCTTCCGTCGACATCGATTTGGAGTGGTCCCAGGACATGCACCAGCACTACAAGGCCCCCGTTCGTCGCTCTCACCTGCGCCGAAGTGGCGCCGACGGAAGCGGAGCGGGCTCCGCCGCCGGGCGCCGCCTGGCAGCATGGTATAGACCTATAGGGGTGTCAAGGGCACCTCAAGGCCATCGGGTGGCCGGATACCTCGCCTGGGCCGGACCCCCGAAATCGGCCGGATCCGACTGGTCGTCGGACGATTCGGGAGCGGTGGTGCGCAGCGGCCGCCGTCAGGAGCTGTTGCTCAGCGCGTAGGTGCGGAAGGTCGCCAGCAGCGGCAGCACGTCCGTCTTGCTCGGCTCCTCGGTGACGGCCCGCATGGCGTCGATCACCGCGTGCGCGATCACCTTCACCACGTCGAGGTCGTCCCCGGCCGTTTCCCCCCAGGCGCACAGCGTCCGGGTGAGCAGGGCGCTCATCCGGGCCCCGATGTTGGAGCTCACCGCGTCGGTGAGTTCGGCCAGCTCCTCGTCGGTCATGCTGGAGCGCAGTCCGAAGGCCAGCGCCATCAGCGTGTCCACGGCGTGCTCGCCGTACACCGCGACCAGGGCGGCGAGCGGCCGCTCGGCCGGCCCCCGGGCGGCCAGCGCGGCCAGGGCCTCGTCGTCGTCCTTCCACGCCGCTTCGAGCGCGGCGAGGGCCCGCAGGGCCTCGTCCACCATCAGGCCATCCGTCATGCGGAGAACGGTATTGACCCCTACCGCGCGCCGGGCCGGGTCGGGCCGGGATCTCACTCGTTCGAGCGACAATCGCGGCGTTCCGGCGCGCGGGCGCGAGGCGGTTCGGTGGGCCTCGGCGGCTGCCGCCACCCGGGGCCGGCCGCGGGCCGGCCGGGGTGGCGGCGTTCAGCCGGCGCCGTGAGCGGCCACGAAGGCGGCGGCGTCCCAGTGGCCGTGCAGCGCGGGCGCCAGCGCGGCGGCGGCGAGCGCGGGGAAGTCCGCGGCCCGCCCGGCGTGCTCCGGCAGCACGCCGAGCAGCGGGGCGCCCGCCACTCGCGGCAGGTCGGCCAGGTTGCAGCGGTCCGCCAGGCCGGGGGAGCCGGGCCAGGCGCCGACCAGCACGCCGAGCAGCGGCAGCCGGCGCGCGGTGAGCGCCTCGGCGGTCAGCGCCGTGGTGTTCAGCGTGCCGAGCCCGGCCGAGGCGACCAGCAGCACCTCGGCGGGCAGGCCGAGTTCGCGTACCGCGCGGGCCTGGTCGGCGAGCGTGCGGCCCTGCTCGTCGTAGCGGACCAGCAGCCCGCCCGCACCCTCGACCAGCACCAGGTCGTGCCGTTCGGCGAGCCCGGCCACCTCCTTCGCCGCGTCCTCCGCGGCCAGGCACGGCAGCCCGGACCGGCGGGCGGCCGTGTCGGGCGCCAACGGCTCGGGGTAGCGTGCCAGTTCACGCAGCGTCAGGTCCCCGGGGCGGGGGGCGGCGGGGCCGGCCAGCCGGCCGACCTCCTCGGCGTCCCCCGGCTCGTCGGGCGCGACGCCGGTCTGCCCGGGCTTGAGCACCGCGACCCGCAGCCCGGCGCGCAGCGCGCTCGCGGCGACCGCCGCCGTGGCGACGGTCTTGCCGACCTCGGTGCCCGTCCCCGTCACGAACAGCACCCGGCCGTCCGGCGTCCTCGTCCCGCTCATCCCGCCACCGCCGCCGCCGTCACGGCCGCGGCGATCCGCGCCACGTCCTCGTCGCCGGTCACGTACGGCGGCATGGTGTAGACGAGGTCCCGGAAGGGGCGCAGCCAGACGCCCTCGAGCGCGGCGGCCCCGGTCGCGGCGGCCATGTCCACCGGGTGGTCCAACTGGACGACACCGATCGCGCCGAGCACCCGGACGTCCTTGACGCCGGGCAGCGCGGCCGCGCCGGCCAGCCCCGCCCGCAGTCCGGTGCCGATCCGCTTGACCTCGGTCTGCCAGTCCTGCGCGAGCAGCAGGCCGATCGAGGCGTTGGCGACCGCCGCCGCCAGCGGGTTGCCCATGAACGTCGGCCCGTGGGCGAGGACGGGCATCTCGCCGCGGCTGATGCCGTCGGCGACCTCCGCGGTGCAGAGCGTCGCCGCCAGGGTGAGGTAGCCGCCGGTCAGCGCCTTGCCCAGGCACATCACGTCCGGTGCGACGCCCGCGTGGTCGGCGGCGAACAGCGCGCCGCTGCGGCCGAAGCCGGTGGCGATCTCGTCGAAGACCAGCAGCACCCCGTGCCGGTCGCACAGTTCGCGCAGCATCCGCAGGTAGCCGGGGGAGTGGAAGCGCATCCCGCCCGCGCCCTGCACCACCGGTTCGACGATCACCGCGGCCAGCTCATCGGCATGACGCTCCATCAACTCGTCGAAGGAGCGCAGGTATTCGTCGTCGAGCGGGGCGTCGAAGCCGGCCGGCGGCTCGGGGGCGAACAGCTGATCGGGCAGTACCCCGCCCCACAGGTGGTGCATGCCGCCCTGCGGGTCGCACACCGACATCGGGTGGAAGGTGTCCCCGTGGTAGCCGCCGCGCCAGGTGAGCAGCCGGCGCTTGCGCGGCCGGCCGAGCGACTGCCAGTACTGCAGGCACATCTTCATCGCGACCTCGACGGACACCGATCCCGAATCGGCCAGGAAGACGTGCTGCAACGGCTCGGGGGTGATCTCCACCAGGGTGGCGGCGAGCCGTACGGCGGGCTCGTGGGTGAGCCCGCCGAACATCACGTGGCTCATCCGGCCCAGCTGCCCGCGCACCGCCTCGTCGAGCACCGGGTGCCCGTAGCCGTGGATCGCCGCCCACCAGGACGACATGCCGTCGACGAGTTCATGGTGCCCGCCCGGGGCCGGTGCGGCCAGGGTGAGCCGCACCCCGGAGGCGGACTCCACCAGGTACGGGGTGGCGGTGCCGGGCATCGGCCCGTACGGGTGCCAGACGTGCGCCCGGTCGAGTGCGAGCAGGGCGTCCGGGGACAGCTGGGTCATGGATGAGGGTCTTTCCGGGGTGTTCGTCGAGGGGGCGTCGGGGGCCGTGCGGCGCTCGGGCGCTCAGGCGTTCGGTGCCAGCTCGGTGCCGGCGCCGCGGCGGCGCACCCGCACCAGGTCGGTGCGCGCCTCGTCGTCGGCCCCGGCCGCCACCGCGCCGTCGTCGGCGGAGCCGTGCGCGTGCCCGCCGCAGGGGCCGCAGCCGCCGCCCGTCCCGCAGGCGCCGGCCGCCGGGGCCGTCCCGCAGCCACCGGTCGCGTCCGCCGCACCCGCCGCGACGTCCGCGCGGTGCCGCGGCAGGGTGCCCTCGCCCATGCCCTCGACCTCGAACCCGGCGTCGCGGATCATGTCGAGGTCGGCCTGCCCGGCCTGGCCCTCGCTGGTCAGGTAGTCGCCCAGGAAGATGGAGTTGGCGAGGTGCAGGCCCAGCGGCTGCATGGTGCGCAGGTGCACCTCGCGCCCGCCCGCGATCCGCACTTCGGTGTCCGGGTTGACGAACCGCACCATCGCCAGGATCCGCAGACAGCGCTGCGGGGTGAGGTTCCACTCCTTCGCCAGCGGGGTGCCCTCGAAGGGGATGAGGAAGTTCACCGGCACCGAGTCCGAGCCCAGCTCGCGCAGCGCGAACACCACGTCGACCAGGTCCTCGTCGCTCTCGCCCATGCCCGCGATCAGGCCCGAGCAGGCCGACAGGCCCGCGCCGTGCGCCTTCTGCACGGTGTCCACCCGGTCCGCGTAGGTGTGGGTGGTGGCGATGTCGCCGTAGGTGCCCTCGGAGGTGTTGAGGTTGTGGTTGTAGGCGTCGACGCCGGCCGCCTTCAGCCGCTCGGCCTGGTTGTCGGAGAGCAGGCCCAGGCAGGCGCAGACCTCCACCGCCGGGTCGGCGTCCTTGATGGCCGCCACCGTGTCGGTCACCCGGTCGATGTCACGGTCCGTCGGACCGCGCCCGCTCGCCACCAGGCAGACCCGCTTGGCGCCGCCCGACACGCCCGCCTTCGCCGCCTCGGCGGCCTCGCCCGGCTTCAGCCAGGTGTACTTCAGGATCTCGGCCTTGGAGCCCAGGCGCTGCGAACAGTACGAGCAGTCCTCCGGGCACAGTCCGCTCTTCAGGTTCACCAGGTAGTTGAGCTTCACCCGGCGGCCGAACCACCGCCGGCGCACCCGCCCGGCGGCCGCGACCACGTCGAGCAGCTCGTCGTCGGTGGTGGCGAGGACGGCGAGCGCCTCCTCGCGGGTGGGGGTCTCCCCACGCAGGCCCTTGGCGGTGAGGGTATCGAGCAGATCCATGGGGCTGATCCTGCCTGCTGGTCCGCGACGGACGCCAGAGGAAACCCACCAGAAGATCCCGGGGAAGCTGTGCGAGTTGTCACAGTGTCGCAGCTCACGGTAGTGGCCCAGGTCACGTCGGCCGCCGGGAGCCCCGCAGGGCCCGGCCCGGGCCCCGACCCCGTGATCTTCACCACCCGTGACCTGCATACAATCTGCCGCATGACCACGCAGGGGGAGCGCACCCCGTCATCGGCAGAGCGACCGGACGGGCCACCGTCAGAGCACGTGTCCGAACGGCCGGCCGGGGCGTACCGGGCCAGACGCGTGACCGCCCGTCGGGTCGTCGGCTGGATCGCCGTCGCCGGCGTGGTGGCGGCCGGCGGCTGGATCGTCACCCGCCCCACGCCCGGCGACTACATACCGGGGCTCGGCCCCTCCAGCAAGGAGGCGTCCAAGACCCCGCCGATCGTCGGCGACGCGCCGCCGCGCACCGTCGCCGACCCCGAGGCCCTGGACGTCGACGCGTACTTCCCCGCCCAGCGGATCGTCGAGTCCGGCAACTACAAGGGCAAGCGCTCCGGGGTGCGGCGCGGCGAGAACTGCACCGAGGTCCTCCAGGACCGGACCCTGGAACTGCTGCGCGAGGCCGGCTGCAAGGGCTACCTGGCCGTCAGCTTCACCGCCCAGGACAAGCCGGTGCTCAGCAGCGTCACCCTGCTGCGCTTCGCCGACGCCCCGACGGCCGCCAAGGCCGCCGAGTCGCTGCGGGCCAAGCCGGGCTCGGTCGCGTTCATCCTCCCGGACGCCTCCGCCGCCCCCGCGCTACCGCCCGCCGTGGCCCGGCCCGCCACCGAACCGCGGGTCGAACTCGTCGGCCACTACGTGACGGTGACCAGTTCGCGGCCCGCCGAGGCGCACCCCGGCGCCGGGGCCGGCACCGCCTCGCCGGGCCCGGCCGGGCCCTCGGTGAGCCCGCTGCCGGTGCCGTCGACGAGCGCGGCCAACCTGGACCAGGCGCTGGACGAGGCCACCCGGGCCATCTCCTACACCGCCGGGGCGCCCTTCATCTGGATGTAGCCGGCCGGTACGCGGTGGAGCCGCCCTCCCCGGAGGGAGGGGC
>NZ_JBHVER010000071.1:0-10521 GCF_042802195.1 Kitasatospora sp. NPDC057500
CCGCGCTGCTGCTGGAGCGGATGCGGCACTGGCTGGACGCGTCATGACCGCCGGCCCCGGCCCCCGGGACGACACCGTGCGCGGCCCCGCCCCGCCGGACGGCGGGGCGGCCGACGCGGCCGTGGACGCCGGGGCCGAGGGGGACGCCGTCGCGCGGCGGCTGGCGGGCGCCGTGCGACGGCTCCAGCACGACACCGAACGGATGCGCGCGGAGGAGGGCACCCGCGCGCTGGTCGACCTCGCCACCGGGATGCTCGCCGAACGGCTGGCCGTCCCGCCCGCCGAGGCCGCCGCCCGGCTGGCCCGGCTCGCCCGGGAGGCCGGGGTCCCGGTCCTCACCCTGGCCGCCGACGTCGTCGGCCGCGCCGCCGAGCCCGGCCGCCCCGGCCCCGCCTGGCCGCCGCCCGAGCGCCCCGAACCGCCCGAGCGCCCCGGCCCCGCCTGGCCGCCGCCCGAGCGCCCCGAACCGCCGGAGGGCGCCGATCCGGCCGAACCGGCCCCGCCGCCCCTCGTCCGGGCCCTCGCCGCCGTATCCGACCTCGACGGCGCCGTCGGGGCCGTCCTGCGCCAGGGCGCGGCCCCGCTCGGCGCCCACGCCGTCCTGGTCTGGCAGCGGCTGCCCGCCGGCGCGCTCGGCCTCGCCGCCAGGGCCGGACTGCCGGCCGACGAGGCCGAGGCCTGGAGCCGGGTGCCGCCCGGCGTGCCGACCCCCGCCCAGCAGGCCGTCGCCACCGGCGCCGAGCACTGGCCCGAGGACCCGGCGCCCCCCGGCCCCGCCGTCGGCGGCCCCGACACGCCCCGGGCCGTCCTCCCGCTGCTCGACGACGGCCGCCGCCGCGGCGCGCTCGAAGTGCTCTGGCCCGGCCCCGCCCCCGCCCTCGGCACCCCGCAGCGCCGCCAGCTGCGCGCCCTCGCCGACCTCTGCGCCACCGTCCTCGGCCACCCCGAGCCCGCCGTCCCGCCCGACCGGCAGGCCGACCTCCTGGACGGCCTGCTCACCCCCGCCCTGCTGCTCGCCCCCGTCCTGCGTGACGGGCGGGCCGTCGACTTCACGATCCTGCGCACCAACCGCGCCTTCCGGGACCCGCTCGGCCGCCCCCGCAGCGGCCTGGACGGCACCTCCCTGCTGGAGGCCTACCCGGTGGCCTGCGCCACCGGCCTGCTGGAACCGCTGCTGCGCGCCCAGGAGACCGGTGAGACCCGCACCGACGACCGCCTCCACCTGGTCTTCCAGGGCGGCGGCATCTCCCAGCCCGCCACCCTGCGGATCGCCGTCGCCCCGCTCGACGGGCGGCTGCTGCTCAGCTGGCAGCGGGACGACGAGCGCTCCGGCGAGTCCGACCAGACCGAGCTGCTGCGCCAGGCCCAGCGCCTCGCCCGGGTCGCCGGGTTCGAGGAGCAGCCCGGAACCGGCCGGATCCTGTGGAACGCGGGCCTGCCCGAGCTGTTCGGCCTGCCGCCCGGCGCCCCGGCCGTCCCGCTGGCGCACCTCGCCCGGTACGTCCACCCGGACGACGAGCCGGCCGTGCGGCGGCTGCTGGACACCGTCCAGCACCGCCTGCGCACCGCCTCCGCGGTCTTCCGGCTGGTCCGCCCGGACGGCACCCAGCGCTACACCCGGGTGGTGGCCGAACCGGTCCTGGATGCCGACGGTGCGCTCAGCGCCGTGCGCGGCGCCTACCACGACGTGTCGGCGCAGCACTGGACGGAGGTCGCGCTCGGCGCCACCCGGGCGCGGCTGGCCGACAGCGAGCAGGAGTCGGCCGAGCGCGAACAGCTGGCGCTGCGGCTCCAGCAGGCCATCCTGCCCGCCGCGCCGCCGCCGCTCGGCGCCACCGGGCTGCACGCCGCCGTCCGCTACCGGCCCGCGGCCAAGCGCGAGCGGGTCGGCGGCGACTGGTACGACGTGCTGGTGCTGCCCGACCGGCAGGTGCTGCTGGCCGTCGGGGACGTGGCCGGCCACGGCGTCGGCGCCGCCACCGGCATGGTCGCGCTGCGGCACGCGCTGCGCGGGCTCGCCGTCACCGGCGCGGGCCCGGCCCGGCTGCTGGAGTGGGCGAACACGGTGGCCCTGCGCGAACCGGGGCAGGTGACGGCCACCGCCGTCTGCGTGCTGCTCGGCCCGGACGACGGCACGCTGCGCTGGGCCAGGGCGGGCCACCTGCCGCCGATCCGGCTCGGGCGGGACGGCGCCGAGGTGCTGCCGCTGCCGCACGGGGTGCTGCTCGGTGCCCTCGCGGACACCGAGTACGAGGAGTTCTCGGCCCGCCTCGCGCCGGGCGACACCCTGCTGCTTTACACCGACGGCCTGGTCGAACGCCGGGACCGCCCGGTCGAGGAGTCCGTCGACCACCTCATCCGGGCCGCCGGCCCGCCCGGCCCCGACCTGGAGCGCTACCTGGACCTGCTGCTGGAGCTGAGCCCGGCCGACACCGACGACGACACCTGCCTGGTCGCCGTCCGCGTCGAGCCGGACGGGCCCGGCGAACCGCGTTAGGCCCGGGCCCGCCCGGGTAGGCGCGACGCAGCGGAGGGGAACGGACACCGAGGGGGCGAGGACGGAAGGGACACGCCATGCTGCTGTTCGGACTCCTCCTGGTCGCCGCCACGGCGGCCTTCACCGGGCTGCTGATCGCCGACAACCTGTCCGGCGGTCCGGAGTACCAGGTGACCATCCTGGGCAACGACCTGGTGACCCTCAACAGCCTGGGCGTCTTCCTCGCCGGGCTGGCCCTCGCACTGCTGTTCTGCCTGGGCCTCGCGCTGGTCGGCGCGGCCCGCAAGGCCCGGACCGGGCCGCCGCGCCGCACGACCCGGCGTGAACGCAGGGCGGCGGCCGGCGAGACGCGGGCGCCGCGCACGGACGAGCGCCTGGCCGACGAACGGATGGTCACCGAACGGATGGTCACCGAACGGCCTGCCGACGAGAGGCCGGCCGCCGACCGCTGAACATCGAGGAGGAACGACCGCATGCCCAGGGCCGCGCCGCCCGCCACCGACCTCCACGGAACCCTGACGGTCCTCTGCTTCCCGCTGTCGGCCCGCCCCGGCATCACCGCCGAGGCCCGGACCCGCACCGCGGACTGGCTGGACGACACCACCGAGCGCGCCGTCGTCACGGACGTCGTGCTGCTGGTCTCCGAACTGGTGACCAACGCCGTCCGGCACGCGGGCGCCCCCGGCGCCCTGCTGCTCGCCCGCGACGAGAGCCTGCTGCGGATCGAGGTGACCGACAGCAGCCCGCGCCCGCCCCGCCCCCGCCTGCGCCGCCGCCCGGAGGACCTCGGCGGCCTCGGGCTCTTCCTCCTCACCCGCCTGGCCCGCCGCTGGGGCTGGTACCGCGACGGCCCCGGCAAGGCCGTCTGGTGCGAGGTGTTCCTCCCGCCGCACCGCCCCCTCCCGGCCTGCTGAGACAGCGTTGGCCCCGTCCCCGGGGCAGCCGCATAGTGAAGGCATGAACACCGGACCGGCGCAGGACCGGCTGCTGTCCGAACAGCGCGCCTACTACCGGGCCCTCGCCCCGGACTACCCCGACCACCTGCGCGACCTCCCCGGCGGCGCCGAGCTGAGCGAGGCGCTCGACGCGTTCCGGCCGGCGGGCAGCGTCCTGGAACTGGCCTGCGGCCCCGGCACCTGGACCCCCCGGCTGCTCCGCCACGCCGGCGACCTCACCGCCGTCGACGCCTCCCCGGAGATGCTCGCGATCGCCGCGAGCCGCGTCCCCGCCGGCGCCCCGGTGAGATTCGTCGAGGCCGACCTGTTCGGCTGGGAGCCCGACCGCCGCTATGACGTCGTCTTCATGGGGTGCTGGCTCTCGCACGTGCCGGCCGGCCGGTTCGAGGCCTTCTGGTCCCTGGTGGCCGCCGCCCTCGCGCCGCGGGGCCGGGTGTTCCTGGTCGACGACCGCTACCGCAATCCCGAGGAGCTCGTCGAGGGCCCGGCGTCCTCCACCATCGAGCGGCACACCCCGGACGGGACGGCCTACCGGATCGTGAAGGTCCCGTACGAGCCGGCGGAGCTGGAGAAGCGGCTTCGCGGACTCGGCTGGGCCATCACGGTCACGCCGACGGCCGGCCCGCTGTTCTGGGGTGCCGGCGGCCGGGCGGGGGAGAGCGCCGCGGACGACCGGAAGCCCGCCTGACCTGGCACTGCCCCGGGCCCTGATGCCCGGGGGCCTGCGTCCGGGCGGTCCGCCGTCCGGTAGATTCTGCGGACTGTTGATCGGCACACGAAGCGGCTGCGGGCTGCGGGTTTCGGTACGGGGGCGCGGCATGCGGTCGGGGCGGGAGCGGGAGCAGGGGCGACGGGTGGCCGACCTGCTGGAGTGCTGGCGGGCGGTCGAGCTGTTCAGCCCGCCGGGCATCCCGGAGGTGCCGCGCAAGCGGCGTGCGGGCAGGCCCCGGGCCTCCGACACGTTCGTCGTCGACCTCACGCCGGCGGCCGGTCAGGACGCCCCGGTGCTGCCGTGGTCGGCCGAGCATCCCGACACGGCGCCGTGGCGGGCGCCGCGCGGGATGGTGTGGCGCCACGAGGTGTACGGCGGGCTGTTCGACCTGGAGCTGCTGCGGCAGGCGATGATCGCGGTGTTGCCGGCCGGGACCGAGCCCGATCCGGGGGTGCCGCAGGAGGAGTTGGTGCTGTCGGGGCGCAGCGCGGTGTTCGCGCTGGTCCTGGACGAGTACGGGCGGCCCGTCGACGGGACGTCCGTGGTGTCGGCGTGCGCTTGGGCGACCGGCCGGCTGTTCGACCCGGGGCCGTCGGCGCCGGGGTGGCTGGACGGCTTCGAGGAGCTGGGCGAGGCCTTCGCGGTGGCGGTGGGGCAGTTGGCCGCCGCACCGATCACGTACGCCGCCGCCGGGAGCCGGGCCGCGCGGGAGGCCTCCCACGGTGTCCGGCCGGCGTCCGGCGCCGACGCCGTCGTGGCCCGGGGCTGGCGGCAGGTGCTCTCCGAGGTACTGGGCGGGGCCGCGGTGGCGGCGGTCGGGGTGCTGCTCGGTGACATGACCGGGGCCGCGATCCAGGGCGCCGCGGACCCCCTGGTGCGCAGGGTCGCGGACTGGGTGGCGGCCCGCCGTCCGGCGCAGGACGGCGCCGCGGCGCAGGCCGGTGCCGACACCGCGACCGTCACCGCGGCCGTGGCCGTGGCCGGGACCGAGGCCGGGACCGAGGCCGGGACGGAGTCGACGGTCCCGGCCGCCGCACCCGCCGACACGGCCCGCAGCGTCGCCTTCGCCGACCTCGTCGCCCTGACCGCCCAGATCGCCCACCTCTGCGGCGTCCAGGACCGCCTCGACCCGCGCGAGATCCGCGTCTGCAGCCGGCTGGTCCGCCTGCCGCGCGACCCCGAGGCCAGGCCCACCGCCGCGCAGCCGTTCCTCAACAGCCTCCTGCCGCCCGACCTCGCCCGGGTCCGCGCCGCCCTCGCCGACGGCGCGGACGGCCTCGGCCCCGCGCTGGACGCCTATCTGACCTCCCGCGCCGACCTCGCCGTCCACGCCCGCACCGACCTGCGCGAGGACCGCCGGGCGGTCCTGGACGGCGTCGACCCGGCCCTGGTGCCGGCGGGACGCTGGCCGGCGAAGGCGGCCTACCCGCTCGCGCTCAGCCAGCAGTTCGCGGTCAACCGGATGCTGGCCGACCGCGAGGGGACCGACGGCGGCCTGTTCTCCGTCAACGGCCCGCCCGGCACCGGCAAGACCACCATGCTGCGCGACCTGGTCGCCGCCCTGGTCGTCGAACGGGCCACCGTGATGGCCTCCTTCGAGCGGCCCGAGGAGGCGTTCGTCGGCCGGGCCTGGCGCGGAAAGGACCGGCAGGGCCGCCACGCCCGCTTCGTCGCGGCGCTCGACCCCAGGCTCACCGGCCACGAGATCGTGGTCACCTCCTCCAACAACGGCGCCGTGGAGAACGTGACGGCCGAACTGCCCGGCGCCGCCGCCCTCGACGAGCACTGGCACGACGGCCCGGACCACTTCTCCGACCTGGCCTCCGCCCTGCTCGACGGCGCGCCCGCCTGGGGCCTGGTGGCCGCCGTGCTCGGCAACAAGTCGAACCGGACGAGGTTCGCCCAGCGCTTCTGGTGGGGCCGGCTGACCGAGGAGGAGGCCGACGCGCGCACCGCCCGGGGCCTGCCCCCGCTGCGCGGCATGAACGCCGTCCTGGGGGACTGGGTGACGCCGAGCACCCCGAGGCCCCGCACCACCCGCACCGCGGACACGGCCCCCGCCGCCGGGCCCGCCCGACCGGTGCCCTCCTGGCCGCAGGCCGTCGCCGCCTTCGAGGCCGCCCGGGCCGAGGTCGAACGCCTGCGCACCGAACGGGCCCGCCTCGCCACCGCCCTGACGGACACCGCGGCGGACCGGGGCCCGCGGCGCCTCGACACCCTGCGCGCCGCCCTCGCCCTGGCCGACCGGCGCACGACGCAGGCCGAGGCCCGGCACACCGAGGCGGCCACGGCCGCCGCCACCGCCCGGACCGCCGCCCTGACGGCCGAAGCCGCCCGGGACGCCGCGATCGGGGACATCCCCCGGGCCCGGACGGCCCTCGCCGAGGCCCGCGCCGACCTGGCCGCCGCCCGCGAACGGGCCGCCCACCACCGCGAGTACGTCGAGGCCCTGACCGCCCGCCAGGACGCGTCGGCCGCCGCCGGACCCGGCCTGCGCTCCGGGCTGCGCCGCCTGCTGCGGACCGCCGCCGAACGCCAGGCGGACGAGGCGCAGCAGGAACGCACCCAGGCCGAGATCCTCGACCTGCTGGTGCGCCGGCGCTCCGCCCTGGAGGACGCCGACGAACACCTCGCCGACTGCGTGCGCGCCGAGCAGCTCGCCGCCGACGACCTGCACACCCGCTCCACCGTCTCCCTCGCCGAGGCCTCCGGGACCGCCGACCGGGCCCGGGCCCGCGAGGCCGCCGCCCGCACGGCGGAGGCCGCCGCCCTGGAAGCCGTCCAGCGGGCCCGGCACGAGGCCGAGGCCGCCCGGCGCGACCTGGACGCCGCGAGCGCCGGCCTCGACGCCGCCCACCGCGTGCTGCGCCGGGCCGCCGCCGACCTGCCCTCGCTGCCCCTGGAGTGGGCCCACCTCGACGACCGGGAGCAGGAACTCGGCTCGCCCTGGTCCGACGAGGCCTGGTGCACCGCCCGCAGCGACCTGTTCATGCGCGCCCTGGACCTGCACCGCGCCTTCGTCGCCGCCAACGCCAAGCGGGTGCGCGGCAACCTCCTCGTGCTGACCGAGCTCATGGCCGGCACCAACGGCCCCGTCCCCGACGAGGAGGTCCTGCGCGCCTGGCAGACCCTCTTCCTCCTCGTCCCCGTCGTCTCCACCACCTTCTCCTCCATCGGCAGCATGTTCGCCCGACTCGGCCGGGGAGCCATCGGCTGGGTGCTGGTCGACGAGGCCGGGCAGGCCACCCCGCAGGCCGCGGTCGGCGCCCTGTGGCGGGCCCGCCGGGCCGTCCTGGTCGGCGACCCGCTCCAGCTCGAACCGGTGGTCACCATGCCCGCGGCCCTCCAGCGCCGCCTGCTGCTCGCCCACGGCGTGGACGAGGAGTGGCTGCCGTCGGCGACCTCGGCCCAGGCGGTCGCCGACCGCGTCAACCGCTACGGCACCTACCTGCCCGACCCCACCGGCAGCGACGGGTCCACCGTCTGGGTCGGCTCGCCGCTGCGGGTGCACCGCCGCTGCGAGGAGCCCATGTTCACCGTCAGCAACGACGTCGCCTACGGCGGCCTGATGGTCCACGGCACCCACCCCCGCCCCTTCCCCGACGAGGACCACGACGGCCTGCTCCCCAGCCGCTGGCTCAACACCCCCGACCCCGCCCGCGACGGCGACGCCCCCTGGGGCGAACGCGACCGGCGCGCCCTGGAGTTCGTCCTCGGCCGGCTCGACCGGCACGGCGTCACCCCCGAACGCCTCCGCATCATCGCGCCCTTCCGCGCCCTGGTCCGCGAGGCCCGCGAGACCTGCGCCGAGGCCGGCTGGAGCGCCGAGCAGCTGGACGAGCGCTGCGCCACCGTCCACCGGGCCCAGGGCAAGGAGGCCGACGTCGTCATCCTGCTGCTCGGCGGCAACCGCCCCGGCGCCCGCGCCTGGGCGGCCGGCAGCCCGCACCTGCTCAACGTGGCCGCCAGCCGGGCGAAGCGGCGACTGTACGTGATCGGCGACCGCGCGCTGTGGGCGCCGCTGCCCCACTTCGACGTCCTGGCCGCGGAGCTGCCGACCTACGACCACCTCCGCGACCGGGACACCTGGCCCCTGGACGGACCTAACCCTGCTTGACCGCGGAGATGTCGAACTCCAGGACGACCTTGTCGCCGACCAGGACGCCGCCGCCCTCCAGGGCCGCGTTCCAGCTGACGCCGAACTCCTTGCGGCTGATCGTCACCGAGCCCTCCAGGCCCACCCGCAGGTTGCCGTACGGGTCGACGGCGTTGCCGGTGTACTCGAAGTCGATGGTGACCGGACGGGTGACGTCCTTGATGGTGAGGTCGCCGGTCACCCGGTAGTCGCTCTCCGAGCGCGGGTCGACGGAGGTGGTGCGGAAGGTGATGTCGGGGAAGTTGGGGGCGTCGAGGAAGTCGTTGGTACGCAGGTGCTGGTCGCGCTGCTCGACGCCGGTCTCGATGCTCTGCGCCTTGATCGTCACCTGGCCGGCCGACTCGGCCGGGTCGGAGCCGTCCAGGTGGGCGGTGCCCTCGAACTGCCCGAACGAGCCCCGGACCTTGGTCACCATGGCGTGACGCGCCACGAAGCCGATCCGGGTGTGGGCGGGGTCGAGCACGTAGTCGCCGGTGAGGTCGGCGAGTGAAGCGGACATGCGGTGCCTCCGTGGGTGGTGTGGGTCCGTCAGGACGGCGGCGCGGCGAGCCGGGCCGCGCACTCCAGCATCATCGCCGAGCAGGGCGCGGTCGCCCGGGACCCCGGGGCGCGGGTCGCCGGGTCACGGCGCGCTCGGCGGCGTCCCCCCTCGCTGGGGCAGGATCCGCTCGCGGTAGAAGCCGAAGCAGCCCTCCTGTCCGTCGCCGCAGGTCACGGCCCGTTCGACCAGCGCTTCTGGCGAGGCCGGCCGACCGGGGAGGAGGCCGACGCGCGCACCGCCCGGGGCCTGCCCCCGCTGCGCGGGGGGGGGTGAACTCCTCACAGGACAGGAAGCAGCCGAACGCGGTCACGGCGGCCCCGGTTCGTCGGTCGGAAGGAGGGCCGCCGACACGGCTGACCGCCTCTCCTGGTCCCAGACCCCGCCGCTACTCCACCCCGGTGACCTCGGCGACCTCCGGGGCCTCGGGGAAGGAGTGGTGCTCGTGCGCGACCACCCAGCGGCCGTCCTGCCGACGCAGCCCGAGGGTGAGCCGCAGCCGCTGCGCCGGATGGTCGGCGAGGTCCTGCGGCGTCCCGCAGCGCAGCAGCGCGTACGCGAAGGCGACGTCGGAGCCGGCCGTGACGTCCAGCGACTCGATCGCGAACACGGCGCCGCGCGCCTGCCACTCGAAGAACGGCGGCCAGACCGCGCGGTAGGCGTCGATGCCCCGGACGCCCTCGTAGGGCGGCGGCACGTCGAACATGACGACGTCCGCCGCGTGGTCCGCGAGCACGGCCGCCAGGTCGCCCCGGTGGACCGCCGCCGCCCACGCCTCGATCAGGGCCCGGATCTGTTCCTCGTCGCTCGTCATGCCCAGGATGCTGCGCCCGCTCCGCCGCGCCCGCAACGCGGGACGGGCGCTCGCACCGGTGGCCCGGGAGGAGGTTCCTCCCGGGCCACCGCCTGTTCGGCCGGTCAGGACAGGGTGAGCAGACCGCTCGGGCGGACCAGGATCGGCAGCAGCCAGTCGAGGTCGATCAGCGACGGCCCAGGGGTGAGAGCGGCCCCCAAGCCGTTCGGCAGAGCCGGGAGCCCGCCCAGCGGGTGGCTGCCGGGAGCGTTGCCGCCCTGGTAGGGCCACTGGCCGTAGTAGTCATGGCCGTAGTAGTCGTGGCCGTGGCAGTCCTTCTCGCACGGCGGCCTGCACCGGGCGAGCGCGGAGGAGGGCGGTGTGGTGACGGGCGTGCCGCCGGGGCCGGGGAAGGTCGCGGTGACGGTGTTGACGGTGTCCTCGCCGATCAGGCTGGAGCAGTAGAACGTCATCGTCTGGCCCGCTGCCAGGTCGAACGTCCCGGCCGCCACCTCGCAGGCCGCCTCCTGGGCGTCGTTCAGGGTGATCCCGGTCAGGTCCACCGTG
Source organism: Kitasatospora sp. NPDC057500 (assembly GCF_042802195.1). Lineage (NCBI taxonomy): Bacteria > Bacillati > Actinomycetota > Actinomycetes > Kitasatosporales > Streptomycetaceae > Kitasatospora > Kitasatospora sp. NPDC057500. Next base: position 10,220 of record NZ_JBHVER010000071.1, read on the forward strand.
CCGGTATTGGTGACGGTGATCCGCCAGAACGCCTGGCACTTGTCCGGTGCGCACAGTTCCTCGGGCGCGTTGCCCTTGTGCAGCGTCGCCTCCTTGCCCCACGGCCCGGTCCCGCCCTGACCGCAGTCGTCGGCGTCGCCGGACTGGCAGACCTCCTTGTCGACGTTCAGCGACGGGGTGCCGCCGGTGACCTGGACGTCGGCCGAGGAGGGTGGTGTGGTGATGGGGGTGCCGTCGGGGCCGGGGAAGGTGGCGGTGACGGTGTTCATGGTGAGTTGGGTGATGTTGGGGAGGTTGCAGTA
>NZ_JBHVER010000071.1:10621-34089 GCF_042802195.1 Kitasatospora sp. NPDC057500
GAGGGTGGTGTGGTGATGGGGGTGCCGTCGGGGCCGGGGAAGGTGGCGGTGACGGTGTTCATGGTGAGTTGGGTGATGTTGGGGAGGTTGCAGTAGACCTGGCGTGAGGCGCCGACGGCGAGGTCGAAGGTTCCTGCGGCGGTGGCGCAGGAGGGGGTGGCGGCGTCGGTGAGGGTGATGTCGGTGACGGGGACGGTTCCGGTGTTGGTGACGGTGATGCGCCAGTAGGCGGTGGTGCCGCTGGGGACGGTGGTGGCCTTCGCCCAGGGGCCGGGGCCGCCCTGGGCGCAGTCCGCGGCATCGCTGGAGGTGCAGACCTCCTTGTTGATGCTGAGCGAGGGTACGACGGGGGGTGTGGCGTCGACGGTCGCTTCCGAGGGTGGTGTGGTGATGGGGGTGCCGTCGGGGCCGGGGAAGGTGGCGGTGACGGTGTTCATGGTGAGTTGGGTGATGTTGGGGAGGTTGCAGTAGACCTGGCGTGAGGCGCCGACGGCGAGGTCGAAGGTTCCTGCGGCGGTGGCGCAGGAGGGGGTGACGGCGTCGGTGAGGGTGATGTCGGTGACGGGGACGGTTCCGGTGTTGGTGATGGTGATGCGCCAGTAGGCGGTGGTGCCGGTGGGGACGGTGGTGGCCTTCGCCCAGGGGCCGGGGCCGCCCTGGGCGCAGTCCGCGGCATCGCTGGAGGTGCAGACCTCCTTGTTGACGGTCAGCACCGGCGTGCACTCGGCACCCGGCGTCACCTGGAGGGTGACGGTGTTGGAGGTGACGGGCGGCTGGCCGTTGGTGACGGCGGACGCCTGGTTGGAGACGGAGGTGACCGAGCAGTCGTCCGACACCGTGGTCTCGAAGCAGATCTGCGGCGCGTCGCCGACGAAGGTCACCTGCATCTTCGGCTGGTTCTCGGGGGTGAACGACGATTCGCTGATCAGGGTGAGGTTGGCGATCACCTGGATCGGTGACTGGCTCGCCGGGACGGACGAGATGTCCGCCGTTCCCGTGACGGGGTCGAACGGGAAGGTGCCGATCGCGGTGCCGTCGGAGGCCAGCACGGTCACCGAGGACTGGGTGAAGTCGACGGTCGTCGGATCGATGTCGAAGAGGCTGACCGTCCCGTAGGACTGCACGTGCCCGGTGGCTCCGTCGCAGTAGTACGCGGCGGGGTCGAGGGTGCTCTGCGCCTTGGTCTTCAGGCAGGGCGAGGCCCCGGTGACCGGGTCGATCGTGAACAGGTACCCGGTGTCGCCGAGGCTGTACTTGCACTGGCCGTCGTAGGCGTAGCCGTACGGGCTGGTGTTGCCGCCGTTGACGTTGGGCGGGCCGTTGACGATGCCGTTGGTGCCGTACTGGGTGCAGGGGGCCTGGATGTTCCAGTCGTAGCAGAACGAGGAGCTGTTGAGGGTGGGCGTGAGGCCCTGGTAGATCCAGAGCGGGAACTCGGTCTCCAGGTGCCCGTTGGGGGCGGTGATGGTCAGCGGCACCTGGTAGTTGGCCTCGCCGGGGGCGGCGTTGGTCATGAGCAGGGCTTCGAGGCCGGGGGGATCGGCGATGGGGTTGCCGGTCAGGTCGAAGCAGACGACGCTGCCGACCGGCGGGGTGACGTCCCCGAAGATGCCGCCGACGGCGGTGCAGACGCCGGTGACGGCGCCGGCCGGGTCGTACATCTCGAAGATGTTGTCGGCCCGGGCGGGGCCGGTGAGGATCGGGGTGACCACGGTCCTGGGAACGGCCCACCCGGTGCACGCGGTGTTCGTCGCGGGGTCGAAGCAGGACATCACCGTGGGCAGCGGGGCCGGGGTGTTGTCGGTGACGTAGACCTTGCCGTTGACGACCCGCATGATGCCGGCGTAGTCGCCGCTGAAGGCGACCTGTCCCTCGTTGGGCGGCAGACCGATGGCGAAGGTTCCGCAGGAGGCGTTGGCGACGGGGTCGTAGCAGAGGATCTCGCCGGTGCTGGAGACCGCGTAGATCAGCTGGTTCGGTGCCTGGACGACGCCGCCGACGGCCAGTCCGGTGCCGGTCTGGAGGGCGGTGAAGCCGCAGCTGGCCTGGGTCTGGAGGTCGATGCAGCCGACGCCGATCAGCCCGAGCGTGGTCCGGCTGATCGCGGCGTAGTACAGCTTGGAGCCGATCTGCACATAGGTCGGGGTGCGGGTGCTGCCGAGGTCTCCGGTGGTCTCGCCGGCCACCGAGGAGTTCAGCGCCTGGGGCCAGGCGGCCGGGGTTCCGTCCGGGGCCGGGCAGGGGCCGTTGGTGAGCAGGTCGGTGCAGACCACGCTGGCCGTGTTGGAGAACCCGTGGTGGTAGATGTTCCAGATCTCGGGGGTGGGAACGCCGTTGATGGTGGCGGTGTAGAGGATGGGGGTGAAGCCGTCGCCGCCGGTGGCCGTGCTGACCGGGGTGAACGGCGGCGGGATCTGGACCACCTGGCCGGTCGCCGGTGACGCGAGCATCGGGTTGGTCGCCTGGACGACGTTGGTGGCGGTGCCCTGATCGGTGCCGGCGAAGGTCATGCCGCCGTCGTCGGACCACTGCCTGGTGAAGCCGGGGGGCGCCTGGAGCGACCCGGGGACGTAGGTCTGGGCCTGCGGGGTGTTGCCCGGCCCGCCCTGGATCGCGTCGGTGACGGTGGTGCTGACGGGGGCGCCCTCCGGGTTGGTCGCGGAGACGACCCAGCGCACGGTGTCGCCGTGGGCGGTCTGGGTGGTGCTGCCGGTCGCGATGTCGGTGCCGGTCTTCGCCAGGGTCACGGGTTGCTGACGGCCGCTGTGCCGGGCGGCGCCGTGGTCGGTGCCGGCGCTCTGCCCGCCGGAGGCGGAGGCGGCGGGGGCGGACGGGGTGTGCGCCGTCGCGGGGCCGGTGAAGGAGGCGGACGCCGTGGCGAGCGCGAGGAGGAGCGGGAGCGCGGCCCGGGTGAGGCGGTCGCGGATCCCGGTCCTTCCGTGGTGTCTTCGCTCACGCCCGCTGGTGGGTGGACAGCCCCTCATGACGATTCCCTTCGGCAAACGGTCCGGTGTGACGCGATGGGGAGGAAACCGTGGACCGGAGTACGTACAGCAGGCGGAAAGCTACCCACGGTAACCATTTGGGTGCAGTATGCCGTCTGAAAATCTGATGAATCGAGATGATGGGGGTGAATGCGGACAGGTTCACCCCAGTGCGTGCGGCGGGTCGCATCTGCGTAAGATGCCATCCAGGCAATTGACTATTACAGGGGGTGGCAGGTGGACGAGCCCGCCGTCAGCGAACTGGTGCGGGAGTGGGTCGGGGGCTGGGTCGTGTCGCGGGGCGCGGCCGACCCGGTGGACGAGCCCTGGGGATGGAGCGTGGACGTCGGGCAGCCGAAGCAGGTGGCCAGGCACGTCCTGCCGGAACCCGCGGAGGCCGACGTCCGGAAGCTGGTGGCGGCCACCACCGCGCCGGGTACCTGGCTGAAGCTCTTCGCGGACGACGACACCGTCCGCCCCTGGCTCGGCCCCGGTTGGCGGTACGACGTCCCCGGCTACCTGATGACCGTGCCGCTCGCCCCGCAGCACCCGGCGGTGCCCGCCGGATACATCCTCACCAGCTGGTGGCGCGGCGGCGTGGTCCGGGTGCTGGTCCGCACCGCGGACGGCCACTTCGCCGCGCGCGGCCAGCTCGCCGTCTCCGGGGCGACCGCCGTGGCCGACCAGATCGAGACCGACCCCGGGCACCGCCGCCGGGGGCTCGGCTCGGTGGTGATGCGCGCCCTCCAGGGCGCCGCGCACGAGGGCGGCGCCGTCACCGGTGTCCTGGTCGCCACCCCCGACGGCCGGGCGCTGTACTCCGCCCTCGGCTGGCGCGTGCGCGCGACCATGGCGAGCCTGTACTACGCGCCCGGGGCGTGAACGCCGCCGCGCCGGCCCGGACGGAGTGTCCGGACCGGCGCGGCGCTGCGGCACCGGCTCAGCGCTGGTTCAGCACTGGGGCCGCTTGCCGTGGTTGGCGCCCTTGCGGCGGGCCTTCTTCTTGCGGCGGCGCTTCGAGGACATCGGGCCTCCTAGGTGGTTCGCCCCCGTCCAAGGTCTCACACCGCCGGCCCGCCGTCGCGCCGTCGTCCTGCGGACGGGCGCTACGCGGTCTGCCAGAGCGACGGCGTGTTCGGCGGCTCCCAGCCGACCTGCGCCTGGTGGCCCTGGAGGCAGCGGTAGGAGGTGGTGCCGTAGGTCACCGTGTCACCGGCCTGGTAGACGGTGCCCGCCGACCAGGTCCCGCCGGGGTTGCCGGGGCCCGGGCCGGGGCCGGGGCCCGACGAGTTGGTCTTCAGCGTCAGCCCGTAGCCCTGGAGGATCGGGTTGACGGGCTGGTAGTAGGTGGTGCCGCCCTGCGAGCAGTTGCCGGTGCCGCCGGAGGTCACGCCCTGCGCCTGCGTCCCGGAGATGAACGAGCCGCCCGAGTCGCCGGGTTCGGCGCAGACGTTGGTCCGGGTCACCCCGGAGACGGTGCCCTCCTGGTAGGTGACGCTGGTGCCGTGCTGCTGGATGGTGCCGCAGCGCCAGCCGGTGGTGGAGCCGGAACGGCAGACCGAGGCGCCGACCTGCTGCTGCACCGAGCCGCTCACCGCGCCGGACGCGCCGGTCACGTACGGGGTCGCCGTCCAGCTGCTGTTGGCGGCGATCCAGGACATGTCGTTGCCCGGGAACACCGAGGCCTGGAAGCTGCCCTGGGCGGCCCGGTTGGAGCCGGTCGTGGTGGCGCCGGTCCGGCCGCAGTGGCCCGCGCTGACGAAGCCCTGGGTGGTCCCCCGGGTGATCGGGAAGCCGATCGAGCAGCGGGAGCTGCCGCCGATGTAGTAGGCGTCGCCGCCGCGCAGGTCGTAGAGCGGACGCGGGGCCTCGGCCACCGTCTCCACCTTCACCGCCGCCCGGTCCACCCCGGCGGCGGAGACCAGCCGCTCGGCCGCGGCCGGGTCGACGGCCTGCACCACCACGGTGTTGTCGCGCACGTCGACGTAGCGCACCGGGGCGGCGAGCGCGTCGGCCCGGCCCGCGGCGCCGCGCTCGGCGGCCCGGTCGAGCGCGGCCAGCGCACCCTCCAGCGCGGCCAGCGGGTGCGCCACGACCACCGGACGTGCACCCGCCGCGCGGATCGTCGCGGCGTCGGCGGCCCGGGTGGTGGCGACGGCCAGCCCGGAGGCGTCGGCGCCCTCGATCCAGGAGCCGGCCCAACTGCCGCCCAGGCCCTGGGCGAGTGCGCCGGCCCGGGCACCGGCCCGCGCCTCGTTGGTGATCCGCACCCGCGCCTGCCCGGCCGTCAGGCCGAGGTCGCGCTGGAGCGCGTCGAGCACCTCGGGCGCGGCGGCGGCCACCCCGAGGGTGTCCGCCGCGGCCGAGGCGGCCGCGACGGCCCGGGCCGCCGGGCCGGATCCGGGGGTCGGAGCGGCGGCACCGGCGGTGCCCTGGAGTGCAGTCAAGCCGAGGGCGGCGGTGGCCAGGACGGCACACGCGGCCCTGGCGGGTCGTCGGAGCATGGGGGGTCTCCCGCGGTCATGGTGTGGGGGTTGCGGGAAACCGTAGGAGCACCGTCCGCCGGCCGGGGAGATGTCACCCGGGGGTACAGCTTCGGGCTATACCCCACCGGGCCGTCCGGCCGCCGGCGGGCCGACTCCGTGGTACAGAAGACCTTTTGACTGGACGTTTCGTCAAGACCGCCGGCGCCCTACGGGCCGCCCGGCGCCGTCCCGGGACGGTCGGGGCCCGGGCCCTCGCCCAGTTCCGCGAGGGCCTCCAGCACGCTGTCGCGCAGACGCGGGTTGCCGGTCGATCCGTCGATCACCTCCAGCGCCCGGCGCAGCCACTCGGCGGCCTGCTCGGGGTGGCCCAGGCGGCGGTGGTGGTCGCCCAGGTGGTAGAGCGTGATGCCCTCCAGCACCGGGTCCCCGGTCGAGCGGTGCCGGTCCAGGGCCCGGTGCAGGTACTCGCCCGCCTCCCGGCCGCGCCCCGCCAGCTTCGCCGTGACACCGATGTTGGTCTCGCAGACCCGGATCGCCCAGTCGTCCCGGCGGTCGTCCGGCTCCGCCCGCAGCAGCGCGAGCGCCCCCTGGTAGTACCGCCTGGCCTGCCCGTAGGCGCCCGTGCCGACACAGTGGCCACCGAGGTTGCCGATCACGTGCGCCTCGCCGACCCGGTCCCCGATCGACGCGAACAGGGCGCGGGCGATCCGGAGTTCGGCGAGGGTCTCGTCGTGCCGGCCGAGCGCGCCGAGCGCCGTGGCCAGGTCGTTGCGGGCGTGGCCCTCACCGGACCGGTCGCCGGCCCGCCCGGCCGCCGCCACCGCCAGTCGGGCCGCCTCCTCCTGGTCGTCCAGGTGCGGGCTGGTGAAGAGGTAGCTCCACAGGACCACCGGCAGCCGCCAGGCCAGGTCGTCCGTGCCGTGCTCGGCCGCCGCGCGCACCACGGTCAGCAGATGGGTGTGCTCGCCCTCGCACCACCGCTGCGCCTCGGCCGCGGTGGTGAACGCGGGCGGCTCGTACCAGGGCCCGGGCGCGCCGAGCGGGATCCTCCGGCGGTGCGGGGTGAGCAGGCGGGCGGCGGCGTCCGCGTGGTGCAGGTACCAGAGGCCGAGCCGCTCGCGGGCGGCGGTGCGCGCCGCGGGGCCGGTCTCGGCGTCGGCACGTTCGGCGGCGTACAGGCGCAGCAGGTCGTGCAGCCGGTAGCGGTCCCCACCCTCGTGGGTGAGCAGACGGGCGGTGGTCAGCTGCTCCAGTACGGGGCGTACGGCGGCGGCGCCCTCGCCGCTGAGCGCGGCGGCCGCCGGAGCGGACAGACCGGGGCCGGGGCCGAGGGCGAGCAGCCGGAACAGCGCGCGGGCGCCCGCGGGCAGGGCGCGGTAGGAGAGGTCCAGGGCGGCGCGGACGGCCGAGGTGGCGTCGCCGTCGATCGCCAGCGCGGTGAGCCGGCCCGCGGTGTCGCGCAACTCGGCGACGTGGTCGGCGACGGTCCGGCCCGGGCGCTCGGCGAGCCGACCGGCGGCGATGGCCAGCGCGAGCGGCAACCGGCCGCAGACGTCGGCCAGTTCGGCGACGGCAGCCGGCTCGGACCGGGCTCGGCCGCCGCCGATGACGCGGTCCAGCAGGGCGACGGCGTCCGGCGCGGGCATCAGGTCCAGGGTGAGCGGGCGGGCGCCGTCGCGGGCGGTGAGCCCGGCCAGCCCGGTGCGGCTGGTGACCAGGGTCAGGCACTCCGGCGCGCCCGGGAGCAGCGGGCGGACCTGTTCGGCGCTGTGCGCGTTGTCCAGGACGACCAGCACCCGCCGGTCGGCCAGTAGCGAGCGGTACAGCGCGACGGCCTCCTCGGGGGCACTCGGCACCTGCTCGCCGGGCACCCCGAGCGCGCGCAGGAAGCGGGCCAGCAGGGCGTGCGGCGGCAGCGGCGGCTCGGTGGAGAAGCCGTGCAGGTCGGCGTGGAGCTGGCCGTCGGGGAAGCGGTCGCGCACCCGGTGCGCCCACTGGACGGCCAGCGTGCTCTTGCCGATCCCGGCGCTGCCGGAGAGCACGCAGATCCGGGCCGCGGGAGCGCCGGCCGGGGTGGCGGGCGGGTCGGCGGGGGAGGGGCCGGCGGGAGGCGGGCCGGTCGTCGCGGCGTCGGCGAAGGCGTCGAGGGCGGCGAGTTCCGCGCCGCGCCCGGTGAACGTGGCGAGCGGGGGCGGAAGCTGGGCGGGGCGCGGCGGTGCGGCGCGCTCCCGCCCGCCGCGCGGCCCGTCCGCCCGGGGCGGGGCCGGGGCGTCCTCCCGGCCGGCCGCCTCGGTGGTGATCAACTCCAGGTGCAGGCGCCGCAGTTCCGGGCTCGGGTCGAGACCCAGCTCCTCCGCGAGCCGGGTGGTGAACCGCCGGTGCACCGCCAGGGCGTCCGCCGTCCGGCCGGAGGCGTGCAGCGCCTGCATCAGCTGCGCGGTGAACCGCTCCCGCAGCGGATGGTCGGCGACCAGGGCGGTGAGCTCGGGGATGCTCGCGCGGTGCCGTCCGAGCGCCGCCTCCAGGTCCAGGCAGTCCTCCCACGCGGTCAGCCGCAGCTCGTCCAGCGGGACGGCGCCGGCGGTGATCGACTGCCCCGGCAGGCCGTCGAGCACCGGCCCGCGCCAGAGCGCCAGGGCCTCGCGCAGCTCCGCCGCCGCGGCGGCGGGCTTCCCGGCGGAGGCCGTGCGGCGGGAGCGGGCGAGGACGTCGGCGAAGGCCCGGGCGTCCAGCCGGTGGCCGTCCAGCGGGACGCGGTAGCCGTGCCCGTCGGTGAGCAGCGCGGGCGGCCCGGCCGGGTCGGCCTCGCGGAAGGCGCGGCGCAACAGCCCCACGAGGTTGCGGACCTGACGGTCGGCGGTGGCCGGCGGCCGGTCGTCCCAGACGGCGTCCACCAGCCGGGCCACCGGGACGGCGCCGCCCGCGTTCAGCAGCAGGGCGGCGAGCAGCCGCTCCTGCCGCACACCCCCCAGGCGGACCCGCTCGCCCCCGTCGGTCCGGACTTCCAGCGGTCCCAGAATCGCGAACTCCATGCGCTTCCCCTCCCCAGGGTTGTGCACACCGCTGTCGGGCCGTCGCATCCGGTGACGAACCGATGAGCAGATCATGCCAGAATCGTGCGCCCGGTTGAGAGGGTCGTGGCATGCCGAGCCCGCAGGGGCCGGCCTTCCGATCACCCGGCCCCGGAGTTCCCTGGAGGAACGACCCATGAACCGCATCAAGCGCTTCACCGCCGTCGCGGCCGCGACGGCCGTCGCCGCTCTCGCCCCGCTGACCGCCGCCCCGGCGGCGCAGGCCACCACGACCACGGTGACCGCCAACCACCCCGGCCTGACCTGGGAGGTCCTCAACTACGGTCCCAGCGGCACCGTCCAGGTCGGCGGCGGCGCCACCGGCGACGCGTACAACGGCGACACCCCCGCCTGGAACTCGCTGCCCGTGCTCTGCCTCAACCAGGACTACCGGCCCGCGCCGGCCGGCCTCACGCTCGCCTTCCACAACGGCTGGGCGCTGGGCGCAGTGGAGCTCAGCCGCCCCGTGAAGGGCACCGATCTGACCAGCCCGGAGGCCGCCGACACCGTCTGCCGCACGCAGTTCGGGCGCTACTGGCGCCAGGCCGAGTTCCACGACGGCCACTACGGCGACAACTACCAGTGGACCGGCGGCTGGACCTTCTGGGCCAGCGGCAACCTGCCCAAGGGCGTGCGCTTCTGGACGCACATCAACGACCAGAACGCCAACCCCTGGAACTGACCCGCACCGCCCCCCGGCCGGCCCCCGCCCACCCGGGCCGGGGCCGGTCCGGCACGGCTACCAGGCCTCGCCGGCCGCCAGCCAGCGCGCCCGCGCCTCGTGCTCGGCGTCCAGATGGCCGTCGAGCCGCCAGCGCGCCACGTCGTAGTCCGGCAGGTGGCTCCACGCCTCGGCGGCCGTCAGCAGGTAGCGCCACAGGGTGCTGAGCCGGACCATCAGCTCCTCCAGCACGTCGTCGGGGTTCCGGACCTCCTCCTCCGTCCCGGCCTCCGCGGCCCCCGCCGCTCGTTCGGCGAGCGCGCCGAGCACCTCCCGGGCGCTCCCGGTCAGCGCCGCCACCGTCTGCGCCAGCGCGTCCCCGACGCGCTCCTCCTCGCTCCCCGCCGCGCCGGCCCCCTCCCGCAGCAGGACCAGCCGCCGGCCGATGAACCCGGCCAGGGCGTCGATGTCCTCCGCGGTGATGTCGGCGGTGTACCGCAGCGCGGACCGGTGGATGTCTGTCATACGGGTGTCCCTCCCTCGGTCGGCCCGACCCGGCCTCCCGCCGGATCCGGCCTGCCCTCGGATATGGCACCCCGGCAGCGGCGGCAAACCCCGTCCGGCCCTCCCGGCCGGGGCGCACCAGGGCGGAGGGGGGCGCACCGGAAGCCCGGGCCGTGATCGCAAACGGGTGGCGCACGCGCCCGCCACCTGCGAGCATCTGCGGATGCCCACCCTCACCGACGCCCTCGGCAAGCTCTCCTACGTCGTCGACGGCGACGGCCCGCCCGTGGTCCTCGTGCACGCCGGCATCGCCGACCACCGCATGTGGGACGCCGTCGTCCCCGCGCTCGCCGAGCACCACACCGTCATCCGCTACGACCTGCGCGGCTTCGGCGAGTCCGCGCCCCCGGCCGGGCCGTTCCGCGAGACCGACGACCTGCGCCGCCTCCTGGACCACCTCGGCCACCACCGCGTCCGGCTGGTCGGCGCCTCCTGGGGCGGCCGGGTGGCCGTCGACTTCACCCTCACCCACCCCGAACGCGTGCACGCACTGGCCCTGCTCGCCGCGCCGTGGCCGGGCTACCCCTGGTCCGCCGAGATGATCGCCTACGACGAGGCCGAGACGGCGGCCCTGGCCGCGGGCGACCTCGACACCGCCGTCCAGGTCAACCTCGACATGTGGGTCCGCGGACCGGCCCGCCGCTGGGAGGACGTCGCGCCCGGCACCGCCGACCGCCTCCGCGGCCCGCTGCGCACCTCGCTGGTGAACCAGTCGGCCGTCGGCGAGCACTCCCAGGGCACCGCCACCGGCGACCTCGCCACCATCACCGCCCCCACCCTGGTGGCGACCGGCGGACTCGACGTCGCCGACTTCCAGGACATCGGCCGTCGCTACGCCACCGCGATCCCCGCCGCCCACCTCCACGAGTTCCCCACCGCCGGCCACCTCATCCCCGTCGACGCCCCCACCGAACTCACCGCCACCCTCCTCCCGTTCCTCGCCGGATAGGGTTGCGCCGTGGTCAGGGGATCGGCCGCCCGTCCTGGCGGCTGCTGGACGCCCTGGCCTTCGCGCCGGAGGCCGAGAAGGTCGCCGTGCCCTGGCGGGAGGCGGGCCGCACCGATCTGACGCCGCGACTGCCGGCGGCCCGTCCTGAGGACTACCTCCAGGCGCTGTTCGACCGCTACGACCCGGCGCTCAGGGCCGGGTGAACGTCAGGTGGGTGACGCCGCTCGGGGTGGTGACGGACTCGACCTGGTAGCGGTCCTCCAGGCCCTCCAGGCCGTCCCAGAGGCGCTCGCCGCGGCCGAGGAGGATCGGGACCACGGCGACGTGCAGGTGGTCGACCAGGTCGGCGGCGAGGAAGGCGCGGACGGTGGACGGGCCGCCGCCGATCCGTACGTCCAGGCCGGCGGCGGCCTCGCGGGCGCGGGCGAGGACCTCGTGCGGGGAGCCGTCGACGAAGTGGAAGGCGGTGCCGCCGGCCATCTCCACGCTGGGCCTGGGGTGGTGGGTCATCACGAACACGGGGGTGTGGAACGGCGGGTTGGGGCCCCACCAGCCATTCCACTCGTGGTCCTGCCACGGGCCGCGCTGCGGGCCGAACTTGTTGCGCCCCATGATCTCAGCGCCGATGCCGGCGCCCCAGGTGCGCGCCAGGGCGTCGTCGACACCGGTCTCGCCGCCCGCCTCGCCGTGCATGGCGCGGAACGTCCGGGTGCGGAGGAACCAGCGGTGCAGCCGTTCGCCGGCGTGGCCGAACGGGGCCTCCAGGCTCTGGCCCTCGCCCGTTCCGTAGCCGTCGAGCGAGACGGAGAAGTTGTGGACGCGTACCAGGGACACGGGGTCACCCTCCGGTGGTCGACGCGGCGCGGCGGTTCGGGCCGACTTTAGCCGCGTCCGCCCCGCCCGGCGGTCAGCGCCGCAGCCAGCCGGTGAGCGTGTCCCACCACCCGCGCCGCGGTCCGGGCAGCGGGGCCGCCTTCGGCTCCTCCGGTTCCACCGGCTCCACGTGTTCCACCTGCACCGGGACGGCGGCCCGGTCCGCCCCTGCCGCCGCGGCCGCCGCCACCGCCTCCGGCAGCTGCTCGCGCGGGGTGAACTCCACCGGCAGCTCGACCAGATGGCGCGACAGCCAGGCCGAGGTCCAGGTCAGCTCCGACTCCGGGACGGCCAGCCGGAGGTCGGGCAGCAGGGTGAGCAGACAGTCGATCCCGGCCTCCGCGATGGCCCGGCCGATGTCCTGGCCCGGGCACTCGTGCGGCCCGCTGCCGAACGACAGGTGGGAGCGGTTGCCGTGCAGCGGCTTCGCCAGGTCCGGCCGGACCACCGGATCGACGTTCCCGGCGGCGAGGCCCAGCAGCAGCATGTCGCCGGCCCTGATCCGGCGGCCGCCGAGCACGGTGTCGCCGGTCGCCCACCGCCCGGCCACCAGCGACATCGGCGGGGCGTCCCAGAGCACCTGGTCCAGCGCGTCCGGCACGGTCATGTGACCGCCCGACAGGTGGGCGCGGAAGCGTTCGTCGGTGAGGATCATCTTCAGCGTGTCGGCGATCAGGTTGACGGTGGTCTCGTTCGCCGCGAGCAGCACGACCCGCAGGTGCTCCAGCACCTCCTCGTCGGTGAGCCCGGCCTCGTGCTGCATCAGGCGGGTGCACAGGTCGGGCCCGGGGTCGCTGCGCTTGCGCTCGACGGTGCGCCGCAGCGAGGCCACCACGTGGTCGTTGCTGGCGATGGCCGTCTCGGTGCCCTTCATGAGGTCGCGGGCCGACTCGACCAGCCGCGGCCCGTACTCCTCCGGCATGCCGACCAGTTGGGTCATCACCAGCATCGGCAGGTGCTCGGCGAACCGGCTCACCAGGTCGGCCCGGCCCTTGCCGCCGAACTCCTCGACCAGCTCGGCCGTGTACCGGGTGACGAAGCGGCGCACCCCGCGCCGGTCGGTGCCGTTCAGGCCGTCGGTGACGGCGCCGCGCAGCCGGCGGTGCTCGGCGCCGTCCGCGAAGACGCAGAGCGGCTGCCAGGCGATCACCGGCATCAGCGGGGAGACCGCGGCGACCCGGCCCTCCTGGAACGCCGTCCAGCGGCGCGAGTCCCGGGAGAAGCGCGACGGCGTGCGCATCACGGTGAGGTTCGCGGAGTGGCCGAGGACCAGCCAGGCCGGGAGGTCGCCGTGCAGCAGGACGGGCGCGACCTCGCCGTACTCGGCGCGCAGCTGTTCGTACAGGCCCGCCGGGTCGGTCTCGGCCGCGGGCCCGTAGAGCCGCCGGAGCCCGGCGACGGGCAGTTCGTCGAGGCCGGGCTCGTCGGGGGCGGGCTCGTCGAGCGCGTCGAGCACGGCCTGGTCCCGGCCGCCCGGGTCGCCCGCCCGGTGGGCGGGGCAACCGGCCGGCAGGGCGAGGGCGGGGTCGTCACGGAACGGGGAGGTCACGTTGTCTCCGGAGGGGGTCGGCGAGTGGGGGCGGCGAGTGGAGGCGGGGCGGCGCGGGTTCAGCGCGGCGGCGGGCCCGCGAGGTCGTGGAGGTAGTGCATGAGCGCCAGCAGCACGTCCCGCCCGGACCTGCGGATCCGGGCGTCGCACGCCACGATCGGGACCTCCGGCGGCAGGTCGAGCGCGAGCCGCAGCTCCTCGTGCGGGCAGTCGGGGGAGCCGGGGAAGGCGTTGACGGCGACGACGAACGGCACGCCCCGGTCCTCCAGCCGGCCGATCACGTCGAAGCTGATCTCCAGCCGGCGGGTGTCGATCAGGACGACCGCCCCCAGCGCCCCCTCGAACAGCCCGTTCCACAGGAACCAGAACCGCTCCTGGCCGGGTGTGCCGAACAGGTAGAGCACCAGTTCGTCGCTGATGCTGATCCGGCCGAAGTCCATCGCGACGGTCGTCTCGGACTTCCGCTCGATCCCGGCCAGGTCGTCGACCTCCGCCCCGGCCTGGGTCATCGTCTCCTCGGTGGTCAGCGGGCGGATCTCGCTCACCGAGCCGACCAGGGTCGTCTTGCCGACGCCGAAGCCGCCGACGATCACCACCTTGACGGCCGCGGCGGCCGAGTCCGGCAGCAGATCCTCGTCCGCCGGCCCGAGCACCGTGTCAGAGCCGCTGAAGTCCATGCATCACCGCCTCCAACAGGGCACGGTCGGGAAGAAGGGCGGCCGGGACGCAGTCGCGCGCCTCGACCCGTTCCTCGGCCACCAGGTCCGCCAGCAGCAGGGTCACCGCGCTGACGGGCAGCCGCAGGTAGGCGGAGACCTCGGCCACCGAGAGCGGCGATCCGCACAGGTGCAGGATCGCCGCGTGCTCCGGCGGCATCGAGGGGGCGGGATCCGCCCGGGCGACGATCAGCGTGACCAGGTCCAGCTCGGGGCGTCCGACCGGCTGGGTGTGGCCGCGGGTGATCACGTAGAAGCGTTCCGGGGCCTCCTCGCCCCAGTCCGGGCCGGTGGTGCTCATGCGACGGGCTCGCCCCTTCGCGGAGGCGTACTGAGGTGCTCGCCGATCCGGGCGACCAGGTCGCGCATCCGGTGGCCCATCAGCCCGGCGTCCACGCCCTCGTCGGCGAGCACCGCGAGGTAGGCGCGGGCGCCGGCCGCCATGAGGTAGAAGAACCCGCCGCCCATCTCGATCACCACCAGCCGCATCCGGCCGTCCCCGTGCGGGAACTCGTGGCCGACGGCGGCGGCGAGGCTCTGCAGCCCGGCGCAGGCGGCGGCGAGCCGGTCGGCGGCGTCGGGTGCGGTGCCGTGCTGGGCGATCCGCAGGCCGTCGGCGGAGAGCACGATGACGTTGCGGACGAGCGGGACCTCGTCCGCGAGCTGCTTGAGCAGCCAGTCCAGGTTGGTCCGTGGCTGAGTCATCGCTCGTCCCTCCGCGTCCCCGTCGAGTCCCCGTTGCCGCTGTTGCTGTTGCTGCTGCTGCCGTCGCCGTCCGGGCCGGTGCCGTTGATGCCCTCGGTGAACGCGGCCAGCCACAGGCCCGGCTGCACCGCGTCCTGTTCGGTGTCCGCCGGCCTCCCGGGCGGGGCGGGCGGACGGCCGCCGGTGGGTGTGCCGTGGGCGGGGGTGCCCGGCCCGGCGGTGGTCGGGCGGCCCGTGGCGCCGGCCACGAACCGGTTCGCCGGAGCGGCGTGCCGGCGGCGCCGGGGCAGACCGGTGGCGGTCCGCTCGGTCACCACCGGGACGTCGTCCCCACCGGTCGCCGGGCCGTTGAACGACCCGCCGCGCGGGCCGCCGAACGACCCGCCGAACGAGTCGCGGCGCGAGCCGCCGAGCGAGGCCCCCTTGAACGCCGGGCTGCGTGTGCCGCTGAGCGGCCCGGGCGGCGGCCCGGTGAGCGGGCGGCGCGGCGGCGGCGAGGTGTGCGGCCGGCGGTCGTCCACCGGGTCCGGCCCGGACGAGCCGGTGACACCGATGCCGTGGGCGCGCCCGGTCGCGGGGGCGGTGGTGATCAGCTCCTGCGGGAAGACCAGCACCGCCCGCACCCCGCCGTAGGCCGAGGGCCGCAGCGAGACCTGGAGGCCGTACGCCTGGCAGAGCCGGCCGACCACCGCGAGCCCGAGCCGCGGCGTCTCGCCGAGGTCGTTGAGGTCGGCGCCGGCCTGCGCCTCCGCGATCATCCGCTCGGCCCGGGCCCGGCCCTCCTCGCTGAGGCTGAGCCCGCCGTCCTCGATCTCGATCGCGATGCCGGTCTGCACCTCGACCGCTGTCAGGTGCACCAGGGTGTGCGGCGGGGAGTAGCGGGTGGCGTTGTCCAGGAGTTCGGCCACCGCGTGGATGAGCGGCTCGACGGCCGGGCCGACCACGGCCACCTCCGAGACCGGGTGCAGTTCGACCCGCTCGAAGTCGAGGATCCGGGACATGGCGCCGCGCAGCACGCTGTACAGCGGCACCGCCTTGTTCCACTGGCGGCCCGGCCGGGCGCCGCCCAGCACGGCGATGCTGTCGGCGAGCCGGCCGATCAGCGCGTTGCCGTGGTCGAGCAGGAGCAGGTCGCCGAAGACGGCGGGGTCGTTGCCGTGCGCGTGCTCCATGCTGCGCAGCTCGGCGGCCTGCCGGTGGACGATCGCCTGGACGCGGCGGGCGATGTTGACGAAGGAGCGCCGGGCGGACTCGCGCAGCGCCTCCTCGTTCTCGACGGTCTCCAGGACGGCGCGCAGCAGGGTCTGGTGCGCCGCCCGGAACTCGGCGCCGACCGTGACGTCCTGGAGGGCGTATGCGCGGACGACGTTTTCCAGGCCCTCGCCCATGGTGAGCCTGGTCATCGCGGCGGGCAGGACGGACTTGGCCAGCCGGATGTACTCGGTCTCCTGCCGGGTCAGCCGGCGGAGCAACTCGCCCTCGCGCTGGACCGCCCGTGTGCGCAACTCCTCCGCCACCCGGCCCCGGCGGGCGGCCTCGGCGGCGACCAGGACCACCGCCATGGTGCCCACCGCCGCGCAGAGCGCGACCCCGGTCCGGGCACCGGGGGAGGCCGCGGCCACCGTCACGGCGGCGACGGCGGCCGTCGCGAGGGTGGGCAGGAGCCAGACGAGCACGGGGGCGGAGCGCCGGCGTCCGGATGACGAACCAGCACCAAGCATTCAGCATCCTCAAAACGGTCGAAGAGTGGTGGGGGGAAAGGACGGGCGGTGGCCCGGGGGTGTGCGGTGTTCAGGGCGGGGCGGGTGGGCACCGGGACGCGCCGTCGCCGTGCGCTGCGAGCGCCGGCGGGGGCGGCCCGGCCGGACTCCGGAACCCGCGACCGGGCCGGTGTCGGCCTCAGGTTTACCGTGCGCCGCCCGCCGCGCACGGGCGCCCACGCCCAGTTCGCCAATGCGAGCGGACTCCCGGTGAACTTGCCACGAGCACGCGCCGTTTCGTGCTAGGGCGCGCTGTGGTGCGCTCCGGCGTGCAGGGGTCCAAGGCCCCCGGCGGGCGCTTCCGTCGGCCGAAATGACCGGCCGCCGGACGGGTCGCGGACCGGCGGGCGGGGAACCATGGCCCAACACGCCCGACCCCGGGGGGACGGATGCCGAACGGATCCCGGCCGGTGGCCGGACCGGCCGCCCAACTGCTCGACCTGGTGGCCACCGCCGTGGGCCTCGCCGTGGCCGCCGCCGTGGTGGCGGGCTTCGACCTGGGCGATCCGCCCGCGAACCGGTGCGCCGCCGTCCTCGTCGCGGCGGTGCTCCTGGTGGCCGTGCACGCCGCCGGGGGCGCGCTGGTCCGCCGTTTCCCGCCGGACCGCTCGTGCGCGTCCTGCCTCGGGGCGCTGCTGCTGCTCCCGGCGCTGCTCGCGGCGGAGCCGGTGGCGCTCTGGGCGGCGGTGCGGCTGGCCGGCGGGCTCGGCCTGTCCGCCGGGCTCTCGGGCCCGGGTGCGACGGTGGTCGCCGCCGTGGTGGTGATGCTGGTCGGAGTGACGGTGCGTCACCTCTGGTCCGTGCTGGCCGACCGCGACGGGGACGGGTCGGCGCTGCGGGGCGTCGCGCGCCACCTGCTCGCCGTCGCCGGTCTCGCGCTGGTGGTCGCCGTGCTCGACGGCACCGCGCTGGCGGACGGCCCGGGCTGGCGCCAGCTGCTCACCCTGGTCGCCCTGGGGGCGGTGCTCGGCCCGAAGTTCAGCCGGCTGTCCCTGCCGGGGCACGGCGTGCGGCTGCGGTCGGCGGCCGGTCTGGCGGTCGCGACGGTGGGCAATCTGCTGAAGCTGTGGCTGGTGACCTGGCTCAGCACCTGGATGGAACTGCCGCTGAGCATCGCCGGGTTCGGCACCTTCGCCGTCGCGGCGCTGCTCGTCGCCGTGGTGATGCTGCCGACCTCGGTGGCCGGGCGGCGCGCGGCGGACCCCGGTGGGCCGCCCCTGCCGGATGCGGTGGCCGAGCTGTACGGTCGGCTGCCGCCGACGCTGTGACGTGTGCTTCTTCGCCCTGCCCCGGTGCCGCGGCGTTCAGACCGTTCGGACGGCGCGGGGCCCCGCGACCGCGGCGCCGAGAGCGGTGACCCGGGCGCGCAGCCCGCGGTCGGCCGTGACGACCAGGCAGTCCCGTTCTGGGTGGGCGGCGAGTGCCCCCGCGACCAGGCCGACGATCAGATCGTCGCCACTGCCGCTCGCGGCCTCGACCCGGACCTCCGGCGTCGCCGTGACCCCCCGGGCGGCGCCCTCGACGACCAGCACCACGTCCAGCGGCCCCGTCCGCACCCACGCCGGCAGCTCCGGCCGGTCGCCGAGCCCCTTGCCGCCGACCGGCGCCAGCGCGTCACGCAGCCGCTCCGCCGCCCCCCGCCGGTCCCGCCACCACCCGTCGGGCACCGAGCCCACGACATTGGCCCCGTCCACCACCAGCAGCGGCACGTCCCGAACGGCCTCGTTCTCACCCATGGCGGGCCAGTCTGGCACGCCCCCTCCCGCCGCGGCGCCGACACGGCGGCGGTCAGTCAGCCGTCGAAGCGGCCCCAGGTGATGCCGGGTCCGGCGAGCGGACGGAGCAGGTGACGGTGGCGGGCCGTCACGAAGTAGCCGCCCGCGGGCGCGGAGGCGGCCGGGGTGTGGGCGATCACACCGGGGGCGGCATGGATCTCGCTTCCCATGGAGGGGGGAGTGGTACGACCGCAGCGGCACCCGGCGCAGCACCCCCTCCAGCCGGGGCAGCAGTTCGGAGGGGGGGAGTGCTGCTGCCCCGGGCGACGCAGCGGCCGACCGGTGCCCCGAAGGGCGCGAAGTGCAGGAGGAAGCGGCTGAGGGGTTCCGGCTCGGTGGTCGGGTCGTCGCCCTTCCGGGTGTGCCGGACCGTCGGGTCCGTGCCGGTGGTGTCGGGTTCCCAGGGGATCGACCGGTCCCAGCCGCCCAGGCTGTCCCCGCCGATCACCAGCCGGTCGCCGTTCTCAGCGGCCTGGAACCGTGCGGCGGGCCGCAGGCGGTTCTGCCGTCCGAACAGGCCGGGGTGCCGCGCGGCGAGGCGGTGGAACCGGCGCAGGGCGGGCGGTACGGAGCGCGGCGGATCGGGTGGTGGCTCCGTCGCGGGGCCGGTGGGGTACCGGTCGGCGACGAACAGTTCCAGGGCGCGGCCGGGGTCGGTGCCGACACGGTCGAGCCACTCCGTGCCGGGGAACCCGGGATCGGGTCCGGGCGGCCGGTCCACGGTGAGGGCCTCCTCGCTCTGCGGGTCGGCGGGGGTTCGGGCCGTCAGAGGTCGGGGAAGCACTGCTCGGCGAACTCGCCGCCGAAGACCCGTTGCGCGTGGGTGAGCATCCGCCGGGCGTACACCGGGTCCTGGACCAGGCAGGAGTAGCCGTCGAGGTCGACGGTGATGACGCCGGCGGTGTCGGCGAGGTAGACGTCCAGTCCCGGGTACATCAGCTCGACGCACGGGATGTCGTCGACGTCCAGCGCGAACACCGGGTACTCGCCGTGCTCGTCGACCGCGCCGGTGGCCAGCACCCGGCGGGAGTCCGAGCCGCCCGGGAGCAGGAAGCACTCGTCGAAGCGGTCCGACACGCTGTCGAAGCAGGAGCCCCAGAGGTCGCCCAGCTCCTCGCGCGCCAGCTCGCCCAGCGACCGGGGCGTGAACCGGCCGTCCCCGTCGAGCCACCCGAACCGGCGCAGCAGTCCGGCGTCGAACGCCAGCCACCGGCGCAGGCTCGGCGGCAGCGGCCGCCCGCTCGGGAAGACCAGCCCGGCCAGCGCCTCGCCCGCCAGCGGCTCCGGCTCCCCGGTCAGCCAGGGACCGGCCCACGGCCCGTAGTCCAGGATCGGCCGGTGCGGATCGGCCGCGACGGAGGCGATGGCGCGCTCGGTGAGGGCGGCGCCGTGCGCCTCGCTCGGGGGGATCGGGGTCACGGGGGTCATCGGGCTCGCCGTCCTGTCCAAGATTCGCTCAACTCCTGCTCTGCCGAACCGAATCTACGGCCCCGCACCGACACTCCGTCGGCCGGGCGGGGAGTCTCACCGGAGGTCCCGGGGCCAGTGCGGGTCGTCCCAGCGGTCCGGGAGGGGCAGGCCGAGCAGTCGCAGGTGTTGCAGCAGCTGGTCCGGCGCGCCCCGGGCGGCCGGCCGGGCGGCGGCGTGGCCGGTGAGCCAGGAGGTGAGCGCGGTCAGCAGGCCGGCCCGGTCGTGGCGGGTGTTCCAGGGCAGTTCTTCGCCGAGCAGGTCGTAGCACCAGCTGTCGGCGGCCTCCACGAGGTTCCGGTCGGCGACCGGGTGCTCCAGCGCATCCCAGGCACGGAGCCAGGGGCTCAGCTCGCCGGAGGCCTCGACGCACAGGACGAGGGTTCGGTGCGCGTGGGCGAAGGGCGTGGGGGTGGGCGCGGGGGTGAGGAGGCCGTAGGCCCAGAAGGCGTGCAGGAACTCGCGCACCGCGGCGGCCTGGTGCAGCGGCCACTCCTGCCAGCGGCCCCGGGCGAGCGATTCGCCGATCCCGTCCCGGTGGCGGAACGACTCGGAGCGGCCGTCGACGAGGGCGCCGGCGAGCTGCGGCAGGATGCGGCGGAGCACCGAGCCGTGGTCACTCCAGTCGGGGGCCTGCCAGGTCCGCCGGAGGAGGTCGGGATCGAGCCGCACACCCGGGACCTTGAGCAGGGCGAGCTCGTCGGCGCCGCCCCAGTGGCACTCGCAGTTGTGCTCCCCGGGGTGTGCGGTCGCCCCGTGGCAGGCGACCGCGAGGCCCTCCAGCGCCGCGCCGAGACGGATCTCCGCGCGGCGGGCTTGTGTGTCGGTCATCGGCGTCCGCCTTCGAGGACTCCACCGGCCTGTGCGCGGCGAAGATCGTCACGTTGCCGGTCGCGGGCGGTGCGACCGAACCGGCCGGCCCTACCGCCGGAGGGCGGCGGGGCCGGGCAGGGCGAGGTGACCGTGCAGGGTGTGGGTCCGGTAGGCCGTGCGGAAGGCGCCGCGGCGCTGGAGTTCGGGGACGAGGGAGCGGGTGATCGCCAGGAGGTCGTGGGGGAGGCGGGCGGGGCGGAGGCGGAAGCCGTCCAGACGGAGTCCTGCGGTGTCCACGGTGCCCCAGTGGAGGAGGAGGTCGGCGAGTTCGGCGGGGGTGCCGGCGAAGATCTCGGCGTCGGAGGCGAGCGGGGCGCCGTCGAGGTCGTCGAGCCGCGCCTTCTGGCGGGCCGCCTCGCCGGGCTTGTCGTCGAGGAGGACCAGGAGGTCGGCGAGGACCTTGAGGGGGCGCTCGGCCGGCCGGGCGACGGCGGTGGCGGCGGTCGCGACCTCGGTGAGGATCGCCGCCGCGTCGTCGGGGGAGTGCGGGGTGACGAAGACGACGTCACCGCCCTTGGCCGCCAGTTCGTACGGGATGCGGGCGTGGGCGAGGACGGTGACCGGCAGGGCGTGCTCGCGGCCGTCCCAGAGCCGGCGGACGGTGGCCAGCACCTCGGCCGCGTCGTCGAAGAGCGGGGCGAGGCGGCCGGAGATCGTCTCGGGGGAGCCCAGGTCGGCCTCCTGGAGCGTCGCGGGGGCGGGGCGGCCGAAGTGGGCGGCGTCGTCGGCGCGGGCGGAGATCTGCGGCCGCCAGCCGGCCCGGCCGGGCGCGGCCTGGTCGAGGGTGGCCAGGGCGGCGGAGAGGTGGAGCGGTTCGGTGTGGGTGACGTTGGTGGTGGGCACCAGTCCGATCCGCGAGGTCAGCGGCGCGACCCGGCCGGCGATCAGGACGGCGTCGAGCCGGCCGCGCACCTGGTCGGTGCGCTCGTCCGGCCCGCGCAGGCTCACCGACTGGACGGCGAGGGCGTCCTCGATGGTGACCAGGTCGAGCAGACCGCGCTCGGCCTCGGTCACCAGGTCGGCCCAGTACCCGGCGGTGAACAGCTCGTCGGGGCGGGCGCCCTCGGCGCGCCAGGCGGCCGGGTGCCAGCCGGCCCCGTCCAGGGCGACGGAGAGGTGCAGCGGCGGCAGCCCGTGCTCGGGGCGGGGCGTGGACGTGCTGGTCATGCGGCGGTCTCCCGGCTCGGTCGGCGGGTCCGGGCGAGCCCGAGGTGGTCGCGGAGGGTGGTTCCGGTGTACTCGGTGCGGTGCGCGCCCCGGGCCCGGAGCAGCGGCACCACCCGGTCGACGAAGTCCTCCAGCGGACCGGCGTCCGGGTGCGGGGTGAGCAGGAAGCCGTCCGAGCCGCCGCCGCGCACGTACGCGGTGAGCGTGTCGGCGACCTCGTGCGGTGTGCCGGCGATGTCGGCGGAGTGGTCGAGGGCCGCAGAGGTGGTGTCGCCGAGCGCGTAGTCGGCGGCGGTGAGGACCCTGAGCGCGTCGGGGGAGCGGCCGTGGGCGGCGAGCCGTTCGGCGAGGTCCTGCCGCAGCGCCCGGGCCTCGTCGAGTCCGGTGTACGGGAGGACCGCCACGTCGGCGTCGGCGGCCGCCGACGTCAGGTCCCGCGGGGAGCCGACGGTCCGGACGACGACCGGGTGGCCCTGCGGCGAGCGCGGTGTGGTGAACCGGCCGCTGAGGTCGAAGTGCGTGCCGTGGTGGACGAACGCGCCCGCGCCGGGCCGGGCGAAGGTGCCGGCGGACGGGTCGGCGGGGACGTCGTCCTCCGCCCAGCTGTCCCACAGCGTCCGGGCGGCGCGCAGGAATTCGGCGGCGTGGGCGTGTCGGCCGGCGTCCGGCGGCGGGGTGCCGTGGCGGAGCCGTTCGGCGTCGGCGCCGGTGGGGCCGGTCGTCACGCTCCAGGCCGCGCGGCCGGCGCTGAGGTGGTCCAGCGAGGCCAACCGCCGGGCCAGCTCGTAGGGCTGATGGCCGGCCGGGCCGAGGCCGGCGGCCAGTCCGAGCCGGGTGGTGCCGGCGGCCAGGGCGCCGAGGGCGGTGAGGACCTCGGGTCCGCCCTTCGCGGACTCGGGCAGGAGGAGGAAGTCGAACCCGCCGCGCTCGGCGGTGCGGGCGAGCCGGGTGAGGAGGGCGAGCGGGGTGAGCGCCCCGGGCCCGTCGGGTCCGCCCCCGTCGGTGGGCGGGAGCAGGGCGAGATGGAGCTGCTGCGCGGACTCGTGCTGTGCGGACACGACGACGATCCCCTCCAGTCGGCCGCCCGTCCGCCGCGCGTTCCCCCGCGCGGCCGGGCCCGTTCATCCTGCGCGGCGGCGCTCGGCCCGGGCAACGGTCGCAATGAAGTATTCACGGGCGGACACCGGGCGTCATGAAGGGCAAGTAATCGATCAGATCCGGTCATTGGAAGGCTGAAATTCTCACTGGTCTTCAAAAGCCAGGGTGGAATTAGGAGTTCCGCACGAATCGATGCCAGCATGTGAGGTGTGAAGCGTGAAATGTCACATGGCTTCACGTCGTCGCCCCTACCCATGAACGGGAATCGCCCGATGAACCGGCTCCTCGCCATCCTCGCCACCAGCGCCGTCCTGACCGCGGCCGGTGCCGCCGCCCAGGGCACCGCCCTCGCCGCCGGGGCGTCCCAGGGCCCGGAGGGCCCCGGCGGCGTCTGCGTCACCGGATACCGGGGCGTGGTGGTCAACGAGATCTGCGCCACCGTCAGCGGTGACCAGGTCACCTTCTACGGCCGGACCACGCCCGGCAGCGTCGGCTGGACGGCCCGGACGGTTCCCTACCGGCTGACCGCCTCGGTGGTCGGCGGCGCATCCCTCGGCACCATCACGCCCTCCGTCCTGGTCTCCCACAGCGGAACCGCGGTGGGCGGGCTCACCGTCACCGCGCCGTGCGGGTCGACCGCCACGGCGTCGCTGGAGACCACCGAGTGGGGCTGGCCGCCCGCCACCGCCACGGTCACCGTCCCGGTCGGCTGCTGACACCGGCAGGCCCGCGCAAGCGACGAGGGCCCCGCCCGGTCGACCCGGCAGGGC
>NZ_JBHVER010000072.1:0-33892 GCF_042802195.1 Kitasatospora sp. NPDC057500
CGCCAGCTCCGCGGCCGAGGCCGGTGCCGGCTCGCCGGCCTCGGCCGCCCGCAGCCGGGCTATCAGCTCCTCGCGAGCCCTGGCGACCCGGGAACGGACCGTGCCGACCGGGCAGCCGGCCACCTCGGCGGCCTCGGCGTAGCTCAGCCCGACGACCTGGGTGAGCACGAAGGCCTCGCGCCGCTGGGCGGGCACCCGGTCCAGCAGGTCGCCGAGCGCCACCCCGTCCTCGAAGCCCGCGGCAGGCGGGGTGCCCTGCCGCTCGGCGGCCTCCTGCCAGTCCGGCAGCGCGGCGCAGCGCGGCCGGGCGGCGGCGGTGCGGTAGCGGTCGATGACGGTGCGCCGGGCTATGGACAGCAGCCAGGTGCGGGCGGAGGAGCGTCCGGCGAACCCGGGCAGGCTGCGCAGCGCCCGCAGGAAGGTCTCCTGGGCGAGGTCGTCGGCGGACTGCACGTCGGTGAGGTGGGCGACGAACCGCCACACGTCCCGCTGGGTGGCCCGGACGAAGGCCTCGACGTCGGCGGGCCGTCCCTCGCGGGCGGCCAGGGCGAGCGCGGTCAGCTGCTCGTCATCCACGACGGCCCCCTACCCGGTCGGTCCCACCTGGGAGGAGGTACGGGACGATGGTCATATGAGATGCGCGCAACTTCGTACCGCTCTGTCCGCCCGCCTCGACGGCGAACCGGCCGGTGTGCCGGACCGCCGGCTGGACGGGCACCTCGCCCGGTGCACGGCCTGCCGGGAGTGGCTGGAGCGGGCGGAGCGACTGCGCGGGCCGCTGCTCGCGAACGGGGCCGACGAGCCGTCGGCGGACTGGACGGCGAAGCTGCTCGCGCGCCTCGGCGCGGCCGAGGGCGGTGGAGCCGAAGTGGGCCGCCCCGGGCAGGGGGACGGCGGGCGGACGCGGTAGGACGGTGGCGCCGGGCGTGGCCGGTGCGCCGTCGAAGTCAGGCATGGAGAAGTCCTGAGGGGAAGACGGGGTGCGGTGCCGTTGCGGTCGGCACCGTCGGCGTCGGTGGGCGGTCGTGCGGCCAGGTCCCGGTCCGGCGGAGCGGCGGGAACGGGCGGCACGCGCGGGCCCGGACCCCGGAGCCGGCAGCGCTCTCCGTCGGAACCGTCGGCGACCCCGGCACGGACGCACCGGCCGCCCGCGACGGCCCACGGCCGTCCCGGCGGGAGGCGCGGGAGGCGGTGGCACGCGGTCGGTCGGTGGTCGTCGGGGGACGGGCGGCGGTACCCGGCGGCGCGGTCGCGGCGCGGGGCGACCTGCCCGCCGCGCGGCGGACACCGGCGGTGTCCGGGAACGGCGGCGGGCGCGTCAGCGGGCGAACGCGGCCGGGGGAGGCCCGCGCCGGACCAGGGCGTGCGAGAGCAGCACCGACCGTGGCAGCCGGGCCCGGTGCCCGACCGGTCCGGGCACGTCCGGCGGCCGGTACCCGGTCGCACGGGCGAACAGTACGAGCAGCGGCGCCAGCAGCGCCCCCGCCAGCACCGAGCCCAGCGCGCCGAGCAGTTCGAACAGCCGCACCAGCGCCGCCTCGCCGCGCCAGAGCAGCAGTGAGCAGGCCAGCGCGGCGACCACATGGGCGGTGATCATGCCGGTCGACATGCCGTGCGCGGCCATGTCGTGGCCGCCCATGCCGGTCGTACCGTTCATCCCGTTCATCCCGGACATGCCGCTCATGCCGGTCATGCCGCTCATGTCGTGCCCGGCCATCCCGGACGCGGCCGCGGAGCCGGAACCGGAGCCCGGCACCGGCGCACCCGTGGCGGTCGTGAGGTCGGCGGCGGCCGCGGCGCCGTGCGCATGGGCGACGGCCGCGGTGCCGGACGGCGGAATGTCGGGGTCCAGCCCGGCCATCAGCGCCAGGTCGTCCGAGGACAGCCCGGTGGGCGTGGTGTCCGGATTGCACAGCAGCAGAGAGGCCCAGTCCGTCGACGTCGCGCCGGCGATGCCGCCGCCCCCGAACAGCGAGCCCGCCTGCTGGAACGTCAGGTGCAGCGCGGTCTGCGCCACCACCATCCAGCAGCTGATCACCGTGAGCCCCCGCCGCCGGCCGGCCAGCAGCCAGGTGAGGCCGAGGGTGAGACCGAACGCGCCCGCCAGGACCGGGACCGAGACCCCGGAGCCCGCCATGGCGACGTGCGCCGTGGCGGCCAGCGCCACGCAGAGCGCGGCGAAGACCACGGCGCGCAGCGAGCGGATCCGGTCGGTCATCACGATGACACTCATCGTCGCACCCGCCTCCGCCGCCCTGTACCGCACCCTCCGGTATTGGCCGGTTCCGTCCCTGCCTGGATGTCCGGCCACCTCGGGCGCGTCCCCTCGGGGCAAGCCGTTCGGGCACCCGCGCCGTCCGGCGCGGGTGGGGCGCAGGCGACGGAGGTGACGGTGTGGTGGCCGGATCCCGACGGTGCGCGAGCGACCGCCCTCCGCGGCATGCCGGACTGGTCCGGAAGATGCTCTCTTCATGCCGTCATATCGGTTTGACACGTCCGTGCAGATACGTACTGAATGTGACGCCCTGAATGTGACGCCGCGCACACGGGCCCCGACGGCGACAGGAGACCGGCATGGACACCACGGCACCCGAGGCCGACAGCATCCCCGAGGCCGGCACTACCCCCGGCGCCGACCTCGCCGACCCGGCGTTCTGGCGGCTGCCCGACCACGCCCGCGCCGCCGCCTTCGCCGAGCTGCGCCGCCTGCCCGCCCCGGCCCGCTTCGGCGACGCCCCGGGCTTCCACGCCCTGGTCCGGCACGCCGACGTCGTCGAGGCCAGCCGCAACCCCGCCGTCTTCCTCAGCGGACCCGGCGTCACCACCCCCGAACCCGCCCGCTGGGTGCGCCTCCTGTTCGGCGACTCGATGGTGAACCTGGACGACCCCCGCCACGCCCAGCTGCGCCGCATCGTCTCCCGCGCCTTCACCCCGCGCCTGATCGCCCGGGTCGAGGACGACATCCGCCGGGTCGCCACCGACCTGGTCGACCGGGTCGAGCGCGAGCGCCCCGAGGACTTCGTCAACGCCGTGGCCGCCGAACTCCCCTTCCAGGTGATCTGCAACATGATGGGCATCCCCGAGGAGCCCCGCCGCGCCGTCCTCGACCAGGTCGACCACGCCTCCGAGCACACCGGCGTCCAACGCCCGCTGCGCCAGCGGATCCGGATGCCCGGCCGGGGGCTGCGGGCGCTGGCCCGGATGCAGGGCATGGTCGCCGACCTCGGCCGCGAACGCCGCCGCCGGCCCACCGACGACCTGATCTCCGCCCTGGTCACCGCCGACGTCGACGGCCGCCGCCTCACCGGCCGCGAACTCGGCGCCTTCTTCTCCCTCCTGCTCGTCGCCGGTGTCGAGACCACCCGCAACGCCCTCGCGCACGGCCTCCACCTGCTCAGCACCCACCCCGAACAGCGCGCCCTGCTCCTCGGCGACCTCGACGGGCACCTCGGCGGCGCGGTCGACGAGATCGTCCGCCACTCCACGCCGATCATCCAGTTCCGCCGCACCCTGGCCGTCGACCACCGGCTCGGCGGCCCCGACGGCCCGCTGCTGCGGGCGGGGGAGAAGGCGGTGCTCTACTACGGCTCCGCCAACCGCGACGAGAGCGTCTTCACCGACCCCGAGGCCTTCGACATCACCCGCAGCCCCAACCCCCACCTCGGCTTCGGCGGCGGCGGGCCGCACTACTGCCTCGGCGCGCACCTCGCCCGCCAGGAGATGAAGGTGCTCTACCGGGAGCTGTTCACCCGCCTCCCCGGGGCCCGCTCGACCGGCGGGCCCGAGTTCGTCCCCTCCAGCTTCGACCACCGCATCCGCTCGCTCCGGTTCACCTTCTGAGCGGCCCCCGCCTCACCCGGGCCCGGCCTCACCCAAGCCCGCCTCACCCGGGCCCTCGCCTCACACCGCCCCGGCCGGCTCCCACACCGCGTAGTCGTGCGCGAACAGCACCCGGCGCGGCCCGAACGCCGCCAGCCGCTCCAGCCAGGCCGGGTACCCGGGCAGCGGCGCGCCCACCACCCCCTCCTCGGCCGCCCGCCGCGCCAGCACGGCGGCGCCGTACGCGGACGCCGTGTCGCACGCCTGGCCGGCCAGCACCGTGCAGCCGTCCGCCCCCGCCACCACCAGCGACTGGTGCCCGGCCGTGTGACCGGGCGTCGGTACCACCCGCACGCCCGGCCACACCTCCGCCTCCCCGTCCAGCTCCCGGTAGCGGGCACCCGGGAAGTCCACCAGCGCGTCGATCGTGTACCCGCCCGCCCGGGCCTGCGCCAGCTCCGCCGCCTGCGTCCACACCGGCACCCCGGCCAGCAGCGGGTTGCCGCCGCAGTGGTCGAAGTGCAGATGGCAGTTGACGACCACGTCCACCTCACCCGGCGCCACACCCGCCGCCGCCAGCGCCGCCGCCAGCGGACGGCGCACCGGGCGGTAGTGCGCGTCCGCCTCCGGATCGCCCTCGCCGAGGCCGGTGTCGAACAGCAGCAGCCCCTCCGGCCGGCGCACCAGGTACGCCAGCACCGGCTCCACCCGCGGCTCCGGATTGTCCGCCTCCCCGGCCGGACGCACGAAGTAGCCGAGGTCGAGTCGCCGGATCGCAGGCACCGGAGCGGGGTGGGGCTCGGCCATGGGGCTCCTCCTGGGGGATGTGGCGGACGTGGTGGCGGACATCACTGCGCCTACCCCACTGCGCGGAGCACAATGCGGACATGACCGACCGTCCGCTGCCCGGCCGTCCGCTCCCCGCCCCGCCCGGGCCCGTCGACGGACCCACCGCCGACGCCTGGCACGCGCTCGGCGGGCCGTCCGCCCTGCTGGAGCGGGTCTCCTTCCACGGCCCCGACGCGGTACTGCCCTCCCGCCTGCCCGTACGGCGGCTGGCCCGGGCCACCGTCGCCGCCTGCTCGCTGGCCGCCGCCGAACTCGCCGCGCTGCGCACCGGCGGCCCGGTGCCGCGGGTCCGGATCGACCAGGGCGCCGTCGCCACGGCCTTCGTCAGCGAGCGCCACCTGCGGATCGACGGCCGCGCCCCGGTCTCCTTCGCCCCGCACTCCGGCTTCTGGCCCACCGCCGACGGCTGGCTGCGCACCCACGCCAACTACCCGCACCACCGTGACCGGCTGCTCGCCGCCCTCGGCCTGCCCGGCGACGCCGGACCCGAGCGGCTCGCCGCCGTGCTGCGCGAACTGCCGGCCGCGGCCGTCCAGGAGCGCGCGTACGCGGCGGGGGCGCTCGCCGTCGCCGTCGCGCCGGTCCGGGACAGCCTCCTGCCACTGGCCGAGGTGCGCACCGCCGACGAGGCCGCGCCCCGGCCGCTGGACCCGGCCCCCGTCGACCGGCCCGCCGCCGGTGTCCGCGTCCTCGACCTCACCCGGGTGATCGCCGGCCCGGTCGCCACCCGCACCCTCGCCCTGCTCGGGGCCGACGTGCTGCGCCTCGACCCGCCGGGCCTGCCCGAGGCCGACGACGCCCACGCCGACACCGGCTTCGGCAAGCGCTCCGCCCGCCTCGACCTCGCCGGGAGTGCCGACCGGGCCGTCTTCGAGGACCTGCTCGCCACCGCCGACGTCGTCATCAGCGGCTA
Organism: Kitasatospora sp. NPDC057500; assembly: GCF_042802195.1. Classification (NCBI taxonomy): domain Bacteria; kingdom Bacillati; phylum Actinomycetota; class Actinomycetes; order Kitasatosporales; family Streptomycetaceae; genus Kitasatospora; species Kitasatospora sp. NPDC057500. The sequence continues at coordinate 5,582 of NZ_JBHVER010000072.1, forward strand.
CCGCCCCGGCGCGCTGGACGCCTACGGCCTGGCCCCCGACGCGTTGTTCGCCCGCCGGCCCGGCCTGGTCCTCGTCGAGCTGAACGCCTGGGGCTGGAGCGGTCCGTGGTCCGGGCGGCGCGGCTTCGACAGCCTGGTCCAGGCGGGCTGCGGCATCGCCGCGACCGAGGCCGGCGCCGACGGCCGCCCCGGCGCCCTGCCCGCCCAGGCCCTCGACCACGGCACCGGCTACCTCGTCGCGGCCGGCGTACTGCGCTCCCTCACCGACCAGCGCACCGACCAGCGCGCCGGGCGGCCCGGCGGACGCCACCTGCGCTACTCCCTGGCCGGCACCGCCTCCTGGCTGCTGCACGGCATCGCCCCCACCGCCGACCCGCACCTGCCGCCCAACGACGAGCCCTACGACCCGGCCCGCTGGCTCACCGGGACCGACTCGCCGTACGGACGGCTGCGGCACGCCCTGCCGCCCGTCGGGTACGCGGGCGCCCCGGCGGACTGGACGCGCCCGCCGGGGCGCTGGGGCACGGACGCGCCGCGCTGGGCCTGAAAGCCGGTCGGCGCGCTCAGACGCCGGAGGGGATCCGCTTCGCGGTGCTCCGCACCTGGAAGGCGGTCGCGATCTCGATCAGCCCCAGGACCACCAGCCAGCAGCCGGCCAGCACGGTCAGCGCGGCGATCGAACCGGCCGGCCAGACCATCAGCAACACACCGGCCAGCGTGTTCGCCCCGCCCGCGAAGGCCTGCCAGCCGCGGGCGGGCATGGCCGGGTCCGAGATGGCGGCGGCGAGCTGCGTGATGCCGCGGAACAGCCAGCCGATGCCGATCCAGATCGCCAGCAGCAGCACCGACTGCGCCGCGCTGCGGAAGCAGAGCAGGCCGAGCAGCACGCAGATCGCGCCGCTGACGAACGCCAGCACCCGCATCGCGGTGGTGGCGTGCGTGCCGAACGCGGCGACCAACTGCACGATGCCGATGACCAGCAGATAGAGGCCGAACAGCACGCCGACCACCAGCAGCGTCTCCTCCGGCCAGACGAACACGACGATCCCGAGGCCGAGCGAGACGAGCCCGGCGAGCAGCAGGACCTGCCAGGCGGCCTTGGCGAGCAGCCCGAGCGGGCCCTGCACCGGGGAGCCGTCGGGAGTGATGATCGGGGAGACCACGGTGGCGTCCTCCAGGGAGCGGACGGTGAGCGGAAAAGGGCGCGAAAGGGGAGCGGACGCCCCGGCGTGTGGGTGGGGGCGCGTGCGCGGGCGCCCTCGGCGTGCGGGGTCCGGGCGCTCCTCACGATCACCCGGTGCGCCCCACACCGCTCGCCGGATACACCCGTTCGGGCGATCGAACGGATTTCCCCCGGGATTGCCGGAACGCCATCTGGGCCTCATACACCGTCGATAGGATCCGGTGATGTGACTTCTGAAGGGTGGGGGACCCCTCCGGTCGAGCCGATCAGCCAGCACTACATCGTTTGCGGCGGCAACGCGCTCGCCCACCGCCTGGCCCTCGAACTCGTCGAGCACTACGAGGCACCGGTCGTCGTCCTCGTCCCGGACCGCGCCCGCGACCACGCGCCCAGGATCGAACAGCTGGAGGGCGTCGCCGCCGTCGTCGAGTACAGCAGCGTCACCGAGGAGGCGCTGCGCGCCGTCCGGGTGGAGACCGCGCGGGGCATCGCCTTCGTCGACGGCCACGACCAGGAGAACATCCACGCCGCACTCTCCGCACAGGGCCACAACCCCGCCATCCGCATCGTCCTGCGGATGTTCAACCAGCGGCTCGGCGCCAACATCGAACGCCTGCTCAGGAACGGCACCGCGCTCTCCGGCTCCGCCACCGCCGCCCCCGCCTTCGCCGACGCCGCCCTCTCACGCCCCAACTCCGTCCAGGTCGGCGACCGCTTCCTGCACATCGCCTACGACGACGACATCAGCTCCGACCGGCTCTGCGTCGTCGCCGACCGGATCGACCGCCAGGACGTCGGCCGGATCCGGCTGCTGCCCGCACAGGCCGGCGACTCCGCCTCCTTCGTCCGGCTGGCCAGCGAGTTCGGCGACGACGGGCCCATCCGCTCCGGCGCCGAGGCCCGCCGCGCCGCCGACCCGGCCGACGAGGCCGGGCCGGACGGCGGCATCGCCGCCCTGCAGACCCTGCGCAGCGACCCCGCCGTCCGGATCGCCTGGTGGCGCCGGCTGCGCTGGCGGCTGCTCGACACCCTGCGCTTCTTCACCAGCGTCCGGCTGCGGGTGGTGCTGATCACCGCCCTGGCCGCCGTGCTGCTCGCCTTCGGCCTGCTCTGGCACCTCAACGGCAACTTCGCCTGGACGCTCTACACCTCGCTGCTCGACCTCGCCGGCGCCGCCCAGCCGGACCGGCCCGGCGACGCCGCCGGCGCGGGCACCGGCGGCAGCTGGCAGCGGGTCGCCCAGGTCGTGATCACCTTCTGCGGCATCACCTTCGCGCCGGTCGCCACCGCCATCGCCGTCGAGGTGCTCGCCTCCGGACGGCGCGGCCAGCCCCGCAACCCCGGCGCCGGCACCCGCGACCACGTCATCGTGGTCGGCCTCGGCAACGTCGGCACCCGGGTGGTCAGCCGACTGCACGGCCTCGGGGTCCCGGTGGTCGGCCTGGAGAGCGACCCGCAGGCGCGCGGCATCTCCGCCGTCCGCGCGCTCGGCGTGCCGGTGGTGGTCGACGACGGACCGCTCGCCGAACAGCTGCGCCGGGCCCGGCTCAAGCACAGCCGCGCGGTGGTCGCGGTCAGCGGAGACGACGCCACCAACCTGGAGGCCGCCCTGGAGGCGCGCGCCGAGCGCCCCGACGTCCGGGTGGTGCTGAGGCTCTTCGACGACTCCTTCGCGAGCCACGTCTACGCCACCCTGGACAACGTGGCCTCGCGCTCCACCTCCTACCTCGCCGCCCCCGCCTTCGCCGCCGCGCTGATGGGCCGTGAGGTGCTCGGCACGCTCTCGGTGTTCCGCCACGTGCTGCTGATCGCCGAACTCCCCGCCGAACTCGGCAGCGGCCTGATCGGCCTCAACCGGCACGACCTGGAGGACCCGGGCGGCGTCCGCGTCCTCGCCCTCCGGCAGGCCCGCAGTCCGCAGCTCTACCAGTGGGGGTACGCCGACCGCACCCGTGAGCTGGCACCCGGCGACCGCGTCGTGGTCGCCGCCACCCGCAGCGGCCTGGCCCGGCTCAACACCACGCTGACGACCGGCGGCTGAGCCGGGGCCGACGCGGTGCGGGAAGGTACCACGGAGAGTCGCATTCCGCTTGTGAATGGACGGAAACGGTCATCATCCGACATCCTGTGGATCGTCAGATTCCGTGAACATGACGCAATTTGACACCGCCTGGCCGGGGGGCCAGGCGGCCCGACCGCGGAGAGGCGGAGCACATGGCACTGGTCCCCGACATCGGGGCGACTCGCCCGGGCCGCTGGCGAAGGCTGCGGCGCGGAACGGCGGCGGCGGTGACGGCCCTGGCGCTGGGCACCCTGGGCACCGTCGTCCCGGCCGCGACCGGGCACGCGGCGCCTCCGGCGCAGTTGGTCTACATCGCCAACTCCGCCGACAACACGGTCACCGTCCACGATCCGGCGGCCGGGTCGACGGTTGCCACCGTCGCGGTCGGTGCCGCGCCCCGGGGCGTGGCCTTGTCGCCGGACGGCGCGCAGGCGTACGTCGCCAACAACGGAGACAACTCCGTGTCGGTGATCGACACCGCGGCCAACGCCGTCGTCGCCACCGTCCCGGTCGGCCGGGCCCCCGGGCCGGTGGTCGTCTCGCCGGACGGCTCGCACGCCTACGTGGCCCACGGCGCCGGCGGCGTGGACGTGATCGACACGGCCACCCTCGCGGTCGCCGCCACCGTCCCGGTCGGCAGCCTGCCGACCGCGATCGCGCTGACCCCGGACGGCGCCACGGCCGTCGTCGGCAACTTCGCCGGCAACTCGGTCTCGCTGATCGACACCGCCGGCAACTCCGTCGGCCTCACGATCCGCTCGCCCGGTGACGCCAGGAACCCGGCGGGTGCGGCGATCACCCCTGACGGCACGAGGGCGTACGTCACCCACTACAACACCGGCAACGTCGTGGTGATCGACCTCCTCTCCGGCCTGATCGCGGCGACCGTCCCGGTCGGCTCCCTGCCGATGGGCGTGGCCGTCACGCCGGACGGCCGGTACGCCTACATCGCCAACCTCGGGTCCGGTTCGGTGTCGGTCCTGAGCGTCGCGACCAACACCGTCGTCGCCACCGTGCCGGTCGGCATCCGGCCGATGGGCGTGGCGATCGACCCGGCCGGCGGCACGGTCCACGTCACGAACAACAGCTCGAACAACGTGTCGGTGATCGACACCGCGACCAACACCGTCACGGCCACCGTCGCCACCGGGGCCGGACCGTTCGGCCTGGCGATCGGCAGGACCGTCCCGCCCTCGGTCACCGGCCTCAGCCCCGACCACGGCCCGGCGGCGGGCGGCACCACCGTCACCTTCACCGGCACCCGGCTGACCGGCACCACCGCCGTCACCTTCGGTGGCACCCCGGCGAGCAACGTCACCGTCGTCGACAGCACCACCGTCACCGCGACCGCCCCGCCGCACGCTGCGGGCGCCGTCGACGCCACCCTCACCGTCGCGGGCAGCGACCTCGCCGCCGGGAAGTACACCTACGACGCTCCGGCGCCCGTGCTGAGCGGTGTCGCGCCGGACCGCGGCCCGCTGGCGGGCGGCACCGTCGTGACCCTCACCGGCACCAACCTCTCAGGGGCGACCGCGGTGTCCTTCGGGGCCGTCGCGGCTACGGCGGTCACCGTCGTCAGCGACACGGAGATCACCGCCACGGTCCCGGCCGCGAGCGCCGCCGGCGCCGTCGACGTCACCGTCACCACCCCGGGCGGCACCGGCGCCGCGGCGAAGTACACCTACGAGGAGGGCTCCTACGTCCTCGCCAAGTCCGCCGACCCGAAGTCGGGCTCGACGGTGAAGACGGGGGACAAGGTCGCCTACACCGTCACCGTCACCCAGCAGGGCGCGGGCGAGGTCAAGGGCGCCACGATCACCGACGACCTGTCGAGGGTCCTGGACGACGCGACGTACAACGGTGACGCCAGGGCGACCTCCGGCACCGCCGAGGTCGAGGACGGCAAGCTGACGTGGACCGGCGACCTGCCGGTCGGCGGCACTGCGACGATCACCTATTCCGTGACCGTCACCGGCAAGGGCGACGCCCAGCTGTACAACGCCGTCACCGCCTCGGACGCCGCGCACGGCACCTGCGCCACCGAGAAGGGCTGCGAGACCGACCACACCGTCCAGTCCGGGAACACCCCGACTCCGACTCCGACTCCGACGGCCACGCCCAGTTCCACGCCCACGCCCACGCCGACCCCGACCCCGACGGCCACGCCCGGCGCGCCCGTTCCCGGCCCGGCCGACCCGGGCCCGGCGGCCACACAGGCCCCCGCTGCTCCGGTCGCCCCCGCCGCCCCCGCTGCCCCGGCCGCGCGGGTCTCCCAGGTCTCCCAGGTCGCTCCGGTCGCTCCGGCGCCCAGGCCGACGAGGGGCGGCAGCCTCGCCGACACCGGTGCCACCGTGCTCACCACGGCGGTGGTCAGCGCTGCCCTGCTGGTCCTCGGCGGCGTCGCCGTCGCCCTCGGCCGCCGTCGGCGCCACCAGGGCTGAACCGGACGAACCCGACCGGCGGGGTGGTCGTGGCAGCCGGCCACGGCCACCCCGCCGCCGGCGTTCACGGCGTCCGGCCGGCGGCCGTTGGCACGTTGTCGACGCGATGTCGACGTGTCACTTCCAAGCTGATGGGACAGCGCACCTCCCGCAGCGAAGGAAAGGACACCCTCATGCGTCCACGCGGTCTCCTCGCAACTCTCGTGGCATCCGTCGCGGCCCTCGGCGCGGCCGTGCCGGCCACGTCCGCCGCGTCGGCCACGCCCGCGCGCCCCGAGCCGATCGAGCGCGTCAGCGGTAGCAGCCACGTCCTGATCAACCCGGCGCACGCCGGACGTACGAACTGGGCCCCGGAGAAGGGGAGTTCCCTCGACGGCCGCCCGCTGACGATCCACGCGACCGAACCGACCGTCGAGCCGCCGACCGTCGAGCCGCCGGCCGCCCCCGCCGTGGCTGCCAGCGTCTGGGTCACCACGGGGCGGCTGGACGCCGGGAACAAGGTGTGCACCGCCAACGTCGTCTCCAGCGCCAACCGCGATGTCATCGCCACCGCCCGGCACTGCGTGGAGGGCGGGCACGACTTCAAGTTCGCGCCCGGCTACGACGCGGGGAACGCCCCGTACGGTTGGTGGACCTGGCGGGCGGCGGGCTGGGTCACCGCTCCCGCTCCCCAGGGCGACATCGCCTTCATCGTGCTGAACACGCAGAACGGCCGGCACGTCGCGGACGTCGTCGGGGCGACCGGCATCGGGTTCAACCGGGACATCAACAACTACGCGCACATCATCGGCATCCCCGCGAAGCCGGAGAAGAAGGACGAGCACATGTTCTGGTGCGGCGGCCAGCCGGTGGCCGGCCCCGAGCAGCCGTCCACCGCGCTGATCGACAACTGCATCGGACTGGACGGCGGCGCCAGCGGCGGCCCGTTCTTCGTGAACTACAGCCAGACCGACGGCTCGGCCGTGCAGACCGGCGACTTCGTCACGGGCTACGGCTGGCAGGGCAAGTGGTGGGCGGTGAGCTCCTACTACCGCGACGACGCCTACAACGTCTTCAACGGAGCGCAGAACGCCTGACCGCGCCCGTCGTCGTCGCCAAGCCCCCGCCGGCCCGGGTCGGCGGGGGCTCCTCACCGCCTCAGCGGGCCGGCCCGAGCCCCTCGGGGAGGGCGGCCACCACCAGGGCGACGGCCTCCTCGGCGCTCTCGGTGCGCGCGACCACCTCGCCGTCCTTCCGCACCGAGTACGGTCCGTCGTGGTCCAGGCCGATCACGTACCCGGTGTTCGCCTTCCACGGCTCTCCGATCCTGGTGGAGAACCAGAGGTCGAAGTGGCTGTTGACCGGCATCAACCGGCGGAGCACCGGCTGGGCGTACGCGGCCTCCAGCAGCGCGTGGGCGCGCGGGTGCCGGTTGTAAGGCGGCATGTGGACGCGGTCGAGCTTGATCCTCCACACCAACTCGGCGCCGACGAACGGCTCGCGCTCGTGGACGAGGGCCCAGGGCCGGAACCGGATGAAGGGGGCGCGCGCCTTGGTCTCCTCCAGCCCGGCGCCTCCCGTCCACGCCGCCGCGGCCCTGACCACCTTCGCGAGGTCCGCCGTCCCCCCGTGGGCCAGGCGCGTGTGGCGGTCCTGGAGGCTCACCTCGAAGCTCCGCCCCTTCGTGCGGGGCGGAGCGGCCACTGCACGCCGACCGCTCTGCGCGTCGACGTACTCCGCGAAGAAGTCCCGCCCCGGCCTGCGGTCCGCCTCGGGCAGCACGAGTCCGAGCCCCTCCGCCGTCCGGCTCAACGCGGCCCGGAGCGCCCCGTCCTCGTCCCAATCACCCATCCCACCAGTATCCCGGCCCGAGGGAAGCCCTAGAGTGGGCGCCATGGCCGACCGCTCCGGACCCGCGCCCGTTCCGCCGTCGGTGTTCGGCATCGAGGGCGCGTGGCTGCCCGTCACCACCGGTGAGTCGGGCGCCTTCGTCTTCCGCAGTGCCGACACCGCCGGGTACGCCAAGTGCGTACCCGCCGTGGACGCGGCCGATCTGGCGGCCGAGCGCGATCGGATCGCGTGGCTGGACGGTCGGGGCATCCCCGGCCCGCGCGTCCTCGACTGGCGCGACGGCGACGCGGGAGCCTGCCTGGTGACCAGCGCCGTCCACGGCGTACCCGCCGATCAACTGCCGCCCGAGGACCTGCGGCGCGCCTGGGGCGGCATCGCGGACGCGGTCCGCCGACTGCACGAACTCCCGGTGCGGGACTGCCCGTTCCGCCGGAGCCTGGACGACATGGTCGCCCGGGCGCGGGACGTCGTGGCCCGTGGCGCCGTGCACCCGGAGTTCCTCCCCGACGAGCAACAGCACACACCCCCCGCGGAGTTGCTGGCCGCCGTGACCCGCGAGGCCCCCCGGCGACGGGCCCAGGAGGCAGCGGACACGGTGGTCTGCCACGGCGACCTCTGCCTGCCCAACATCGTCCTCGACCCGGAGGCCCTGACCGTCTCCGGTTTCATCGACCTCGGCCGCCTCGGGCAGGCCGACCGCCACGCGGACCTGGCGCTGCTCCTGGCCAGTGCCCGCGAGACCTGGCCGAACGAGGCCCGGGCCCGGGCGGCGGACACGGCGTTCGCCGCCCGGTACGGCACCACCCTGGACCACGACCGCCTGCGCTTCTACCTCCACCTGGACCCGCTCACCTGGGGCTGACCCAGGGCGGGTTGCGCGCCGCCCGGTCGCGGCAGCCGGCCGCGACAGACCCCCGCAAGGCCGACCACCTTCAGGTCCGACCGCACAGGTCCGACCCCCGCCCCTTCCCCGGGAGACCCGTTGAATCGCACGACCGCCACCGCCGCCGCGGCGACGTCCGCCGCAGCGCTCGCCGCGGCACTGCTGCTCACCGCCTGCGGCGGGCCGGCCACCGTGGCCGCTCCGACGCATCAGCCGGTCTTCGCGCCCACGGCGATGCCCGCCGTGAGCGGTGCGGAGGAAGGGGCCGCGGAGTTCACCCGGTTCGTGCAGGAGAAGGGAACCCCCGAGCAGCAGTCGGCGGTGGTCGGGCACGTCTCCAAGGTCGCCCGGTCGGCGCCCCAGGGGGATCACCGCAACAGCTACATCGCCACCGATCACCCGCAGCCCGATGAAACGACGATGCGGGCCATCACCGACGCCTACCTGGCGTGGGCCGGTCCGGCGGACGACGCGGCCATGCTCGTTCTCTACACCGCCGCAGGAACGGTGATGGGCGGTGTGGAGCTGGGGCCTTGGCGCACGTCCGCACCGACGCCGCCGGCCCGGTAGCAGGCCGCCGGCGCCCCGTCGCGGGCCCACCCGGGAGGCCCCGGACGAAGGGGCCTCCCGACGGCGGGGGTCAGCGGTGCTTGAACTCCGCGGGGCGCTTCTCGGCGAAGGCGGCCATGCCTTCCTTCTGGTCGGCGGTGGCGAAGGCGGCGTGGAAGAGGCGGCGTTCGAAACGGACGCCCTCGGCGAGGGTGGTCTCGAAGGCGCGGTTGACGCTCTCCTTCAGCATGATCGCCGCCGGGGTGGACATCGCGGCGACCTTCTCGGCGGTGGCGACGGCCTCGGCGAGCAGGTCGTCGGCGGGGACGATCCGGGAGACCAGGCCGGCCCGTTCGGCCTCCTCGGCACCCATCATGCGGCCGGTCAGACACAGTTCCATCGCCTTGGCCTTGCCGACGGCGCGGGTGAGGCGCTGCGAGCCGCCGATGCCGGGGATGACGCCGAGCTTGATCTCGGGCTGGCCGAACTTGGCGGTGTCGGCCGCGATCAGGATGTCGCAGAGCATCGCCAGTTCGCAGCCGCCGCCCAGGGCGAAGCCGGCCACGGCGGCGACGACGGGCTTGCGCAGTTCGCCCAGGCGGTCCCAGGGGCCCAGCCAGTCGTCGAGGTAGACGTCGGGGAACCGGTTGCCCTGCATCTCCTTGATGTCGGCGCCCGCCGCGAAGGCCTTCGCCGAGCCGGTGATCACCAGAGCGCCGATCTCCGGGTCCCGGTCGAACGCGGTGGCCGCGGCCACGACCTCGTTCATCAGCCGGGTGTTGAGCGCGTTGAGCGCCTCCGGCCGGTTGAGCGTGATCAGTCCGACCCGGCCCTTGCGGTCCACCAGGATCGTCTCGTAGGTCTCGGTCATCGCCGTTGACTCCCATTCCGTTGTGCGCTCTGACGACCCAACGATCTCCGAACCGGCCCGCCTCGCGCCAGTCTCGGTCCGCGAGACGGTCGTCACCCGAGGTCCGGCCCGAGCCGCAGGTCACCGTCGGCAGGGGGCTCGAAGAAGCGGGCCACCGCCCCCTCGTCGACCCCGTCGAGGCCGGCCGGCGACCAGTGCGGGTCGCGGTCCTTGTCGACGACCTGCGCGCGGATGCCCTCGACCAGGTCGTGGTGGGCCAGCGCGGCGCACGAGACCCGGTACTCCTGGGCGAGGCTCTCCGCCAGCGAACCGTGCGCCCGGGCGCGGCGCAGCGCGGCCAGCGTGACCTTGAGCATCGTCGGCGAGCGCTCGGCGAGTTCCTCGGCGGCCTGCTTGGCGGCGGGGACGCCGCTCGCCGTCAGCCGCGCGACGACCTCCTCGACCGAGTCGGCCGCGTAGCAGGCGTCGATCCAGCCGCGCTGGTCGGCGAGCGGCGCGGCGGGGGCGGGCTCCGCGTACCGGGCGACCACCTCGTCGGCGGGCGCGTCGGTGAGAGCGGCCAGCAGCGCGGGCAGGCTCGCCGACGGCACGAAGTGGTCGGCGAACCCGCACAGCAGCGCGTCCCCGGCCGTCATCGAGGCGGCGGTGAGTGCCAAGTGGGTGCCCAGCCCGCCCGGCGCGCGCGACAGCAGCCACGTGCCGCCGACGTCCGGCACCAGGCCGATCCGGGTCTCCGGCATGGCCACCACCGAGCGCTCGGTGACGATCCGCACCGAGCCGTGGGCGGAGACGCCGACGCCGCCGCCCATGGTGATGCCGTCCATCACGGCGACGTAGGGCTTGGGGTACCGGGCGATCAGCGCGTTCAGCCGGTACTCGTCGCGGAAGAACGCCCGCGTCCCGGCGCCGCCCTGCTTGGCGTCGTCGTGGAAGGCGCGGATGTCCCCGCCCGCGCACAGCCCGCGCTCGCCGGCGCCGGTGAGCACCACCGTCCGCACCGCGTCGTCCCCGGCCCACTCCTCCAGGACCGCCCGCATCTCCACGACCATGTCGCGCGTCAGCGAGTTGAGCGCCCGCGGCCGGTCGAGCACGATCCGCCCCACCCCGCCGTCCCGCGACGCCCGCACCTCGTCAACCATCGTCCCCACTCCCGTTCGTCGTCGACCGGCTGCAGTCCAAGGCCTCAGGACCTCAGGACCTCAAGACCTCAAGGCCTTCGGGACCTCAGGACCTCAAGGCTTCGAGCTCGACACTTCGAGCTCAAGACTCTCAAGACAAGCACGAAGGGCGGCTCCGGTGGTGACCGGGGCCGCCCTTCGTCCGGCGGGGGAAGGTGGTTCAGGGTGCCTCAGGTCCTCAGGGGACGATGCGGCCGGTGACCTCGCCGAAGCCGACGACGGCGCCGTCGGGGCCGGGGGCGGTGGCGGTGATGGTCACCTCGTCGTCGTTCTCCAGGAAGGCGCGGGTCGAGCCGTCCGGGAGCTTGAGCGGGTTCTCGCCGTTCCAGGTGAGCTCGATGAGAGCGCCGCAGGTCTCCGGCTCGGGGCCGCTGACGGTGCCGGAGGCGAACAGGTCGCCGGTGCGCAGCGAGGCGCCGTTGGCCGTCATGTGGGCGAGCTGCTGGGCGGCCGTCCAGTACATCGAGGCGAACGGCGGGTGGGAGACGGGGTGGCCGTTGAGGCGGATCTCCATCGCGAGGTCCAGGCCCCACGGCTCGCCACCGCGGTCGTCGAGGTAGGGGAGCGGCTCGACGTCGCGGGCCGGCGGGGCGACCCGGGCGTGCTCCAGGGCGTCCAGCGGCACGATCCAGGGCGAGACGGAGGTGGTGAAGGACTTGCCGAGGAACGGGCCGAGCGGCACGTACTCCCAGCCCTGGATGTCGCGGGCCGACCAGTCGTTGACCAGGCAGACGCCGAAGACGTGCTCGCGGAAGCCGTCCAGGGTGACGCGGGTGCCGAGCGCGGAGGGCGTGCCGACGACGAAGCCGACCTCGGCCTCGATGTCCAGCCGGCGGGTCGGGCCGAAGGACGGAACGGCGTCCGTCGGCGCCTTGCGCTGGCCGTGCGGGCGGACCACCGGCGTGCCGGAGACCACGACGGTGCCGGAGCGGCCGTGGTAGCCGATCGGCAGGTGCTTCCAGTTGGGGGTGAGCGGCTCCGAGCCGGGGCGGAGGATCCGGCCCAGGTTGGTGGCGTGGTGCTCGGAGGCGTAGAAGTCGACGTAGTCGGCGACCTCGAACGGCAGGTGCAGCTCCACCGCGTGGAGCGGCAGCAGCAGCGGCGAGAGGGCGCCCCGGTGGGCCTCCTCGGTCAGCCAGCGGGTGAGCGCGGCGCGGACCTCGGTCCACACCGGGCGGCCCGCGGCCAGCAGCGGGTTGAGCGAGTCCGCGTCGAGCAGTACCGAGGGTTCCCCGACGGCGCGGGCGGCGGCGCCGGCGTCCAGGACGAAGTCGCCGACGCGCACGCCGATCCGCCGCCGCCCCGGCCGGTCGCCGGCCGTGAAGACGCCGTACGGCAGGTTGTGCACGCCGAACGGCGAGTCGTTCGCGGGGGCGAGCCAGCTGCGGGGGGTGGTCAACGGTCCTCCTGGGGCTTCGGGTCGGGCGACAGCAGGCCGAGGGCGGCCAGGTCGTCCAGGGGCTCGGCGATGCTACAGGTGCCGAACGCGGTGAACGAGTTGCGGATCACCGTGACCTGATGGTCACTCAGGCTGTGAACGGCCTTGGCGAGTGCCTCGCCGGAGCGCTCGGCGAGCACCTCGGCGGCCGCGGCCGGGTCGGTCTCCTGTGCGGCCAGCAGGACGTTCAGGAAGCCGTGGTGCTCGAAGCCGGTCGCCGGGTCGGTGTGCCGGACGGCGTGGTGCAGGCCGGCCGTGCACTTGTACGGCAGGCCGCGCTGCGCGCACCCGGTGAGGAAGCCGGCCAGTTCCCGTTCGTCGGGGAAGGCGCCGGCGACGATCCCGCCGGTGCGGAACTTGGCCCGGTAGGGGCTGTCGACCAGGACGTCCAGCACCTCCTCCAGGCCGTCGCCGCGCAGCAGTTCGCGGGGAAGTTCGACGGCGGCGGGTACGCCGGCCGGCAGCAGCAGGTCGAGCGCGGCGACCGCCTCGCGGGCGTCCCGGGTGGTGAGTTCGACGCCCGCCACCTCGAACGGCGCGGCGGCGGCGAGGGCCGGGCCGAGCTCGGGGCTGCCCCCCGGCAGCACCAGCCCGACCCGGAGGACGGGTCCGGGACCCTGCGCCGCGGCGGCCAGTTCGCCCAGCCGGCCCGCCCCGCAGAGCAGCGGGCCGACCGCGTCGGCGTACCAGGCGGTGCGGTGCGCGCGGTGCGCGGGCACGGCGTCCGCGACCGGCAGGTTCCCGGGCGGGAAGACCGCCGCGTCGTCGAGGAGTCCCTGGAACAGCGGGGGGACGACGGGGGTGGCGCTCACTGCTGCGGCCCCCTGCCGGCCCACGTCCAGGCGTAGTTGGCGTCCTCCGAGGCGCGGCCGCCCTCGCCCAGCTCCAGCGGGCGGAAGGTGTCCACCATGACCGCGAGCTCGTCGAAGAACTCCGCGCCGATGGAACGCTCGTAGGCGCCCGGCTGCGGGCCGTGGGTGTGGCCGCCCGGGTGCAGCGAGATGGAGCCCTGGGCGATGCCCGAGCCCTTGCGCGCCGCGTAGTCGCCGCCGCAGTAGAACATGACCTCGTCGCTGTCGACGTTGGCGTGGTAGTACGGCACCGGGATCGACAGCGGGTGGTAGTCCACCTTGCGCGGAACGAAGTTGCAGATCACGAACCCGTTGCCCTCGAACACCTGGTGGGCCGGCGGCGGCTGGTGGATCCGCCCGGTGATCGGCTCGAAGTCCCGGATGTTGAACGCGTACGGGTACAGGCAGCCGTCCCAGCCGACCACGTCGAACGGGTGGTGCGGCACGGTGTAGCGGGTGCCCGAGATGCCGTTCGGGCCACGGTGCTTGACCAGCACGTCGACGTCGCCGGAGTCGTCGGCGAGCAGCGGGCCGGACGGGCCGCGCAGGTCCCGCTCGCAGTACGGCGCGTGCTCCAGCAGCTGGCCGTACTTGGACAGGTAGCGCTTGACCGGGGTGATGTGGCTGTTCGCCTCGATGCAGTAGGCGCGCAGCGGCCCGTCGCCGGCCGGCACCCAGCGGTGGGTGGTCGCCCGGGGGATGACCACGTAGTCGCCCTGGCCGACCTCCAGCGTGCCGAAGACCGTCTCCAGGGTGCCGGAGCCGGACTCCACGTACACGCACTCGTCGCCGAGCCCGTTGCGGTACAGCTCGCTCGGCGCCCCGGCGGCGACGTAGGAGATCCGCACGTCGCCGTTGCCGAGGACGAGCCGGCGCCCGGACACGACGTCCGCGGACTTCCACTCCTCGCCCGCGAACAGCTCGTGCAGCTTGAGGTGCCGGGGGAGCAGGGGGTGGTTGGGAACCGTCGACTGGTCGGGCAGCTCCCACGGCACGGCGTTCACGACGGCCGAGGGGATGCCCCGGTGGTAGAGCAGCGAGGAGTCCGAGGAGAACCCCTCCTCGCCCATCAACTCCTCGTAGTACAGCCCGCCTTCGGGTGTGCGGTGCTGCGTGTGCCGCTTGGGCGGGATGCTGCCCAGCTGCCGGTAGTACGCCATCGTCCCTGCTCCTCCCGGACCTTCCTGTGGCCCAGAGCTTCCTAGAGCTGCCCAGAACCTGCTACGGCTTCCGCGGTGGCCGGCGCGCCCCCGGGGGACGCGCCGGCCACGGAGCCTCAGAGGTTGCCGCGGCGCTCCTGCTCGCGCTCGATGGCCTCGAAGAGCGCCTTGAAGTTGCCCTTCCCGAAGCCCAGCGAACCATGCCGCTCGATGAACTCGTAGAAGACGGTCGGACGGTCGCCGATCGGCTTGGTGAAGATCTGCAGCAGGTAGCCGTCCTCGTCGCGGTCGACCAGGATGCCGCGGCTCTTCAGCTCCTCGATCGGCACCCGGACCTTGCCGATCCGCTCGCGCAGCTCGGGGTCGTCGTAGTACGAGTCGGGGGTGTTGAGGAACTCGACGCCGCGCGAGCGCAGCACGTCGACGGTGGTGAGGATGTCGTTGGTGGCCAGTGCCATGTGCTGGCAGCCCGCGCCGGTGTAGAACTCCAGGTACTCGTCGATCTGCGACTTCTTCTTGGCGATGGCCGGCTCGTTGAGCGGGAACTTCACCCGGTGGTTGCCGCTGGCGACGACCTTGGACATCAGCGCGGAGTAGTCGGTGGCGATGTCGTCGCCCACGAACTCGGCCATGTTCACGAAGCCCATGACCTTGTTGTAGAAGGCGACCCACTCGTTCATCCGGCCGAGCTCGACGTTGCCGACCGCGTGGTCCAGGGCCTGGAACAGGCGGCGCGGCGAGCCCTCCGGGTGCTGCACCCTGCTCTGGGCGGCGATGTAGCCGGGCAGGTACGGGCCGGTGTAGCGGGAGCGGTCGACGAGGGTGTGGCGGGTCTCGCCGTAGGTGGCGATCGCGGCGCGGCGGACGGTGCCGTTCTCGTCGGAGACGTCGTTCGGCTCCTCCAGGACGGTGGCGCCCTGGGCGCGGGCGTGCGCGATGCACTTGTCGACGTCCGGGACCTCCAGGGCCAGGTCGACGACGCCGTCGCCGTGGCGGCGGTGGTGGTCCAGCAGCGGGCTGTCCGGGGAGACACCGCCCTTGATCACGAAGCGGCAGGAGCCGGAGCGCAGCACGTAGGCCTTGCGGTCGCGGCGGCCGGTCTCCGGGCCGGAGTAGGCGACCAGCTCCATGCCGAAGACGACCTGGTAGAACTGGGCCGTCTGGGTGGCGTTGCCGACCACGAACACGACGGCGTCCTGCGCCGTGACCGGGAACGGGTCGGAGGCCGGGTCGTGCTCGACGAGGCCGACGAGGCGGCGCAGCTGCTCGGCGTCGAGACCGGCCTCGCGCTCCTCGGGGGTCAGCTCAAGGGCGTGGGACTGCGGGGTCATCGGTCGTTCCTCCACATTGAGGCCTCGGCATTGAGGCATCCGCTTGAGGCGGCCGCTCCGCGGGCTGGGGTGGGGGCGAATGCGGGCGGCTGAGCGCTGAGCTTGCTCCAGTCGGGCGGGTTGGGCAACAGATCGGGTTTTCACTGTTCAATGTGTACAAGGTGATCAGAAAATCGCTGGTCATGCTGTGCAGAATGCCCGGTGGATCGGAGGTGTTCCACAAGTTCTGCGGATCGGTCCCGATCGGGCGTGTGCGCTGGTCAGGGCGGTTGCGGGCGGCGGGACGCCCCGGGCCGGGGGCCCGCGGCCTCAGGCCGGTGGCTCGCAGGGGAGGAGGCGTCCGCCGAACCAGTCGCCGGCCAGTTCGGCGACCCGGTCCAGCGTCCCCGGCTCCTCGAACAGGTGGCCCGCGTTCGGGACCACCGCCAGCTCACTCTCGCAGCGCAGCCGCTCCCGCGCCCGCCGGTTCAGGTCGATCACCACCTCGTCCCGGCCGCCGACGATCAGCAGCGTCGGCGCCCGCACCGCGCCCAGCGCCCGCGCCCCGGCGAGGTCCGGCCGCCCGCCCCGGGAGACCACGGCGCCCACCTGGTCGCCGAGCCGGGCGGCCGTCCACAGCGCGGCCGCGGCCCCGGTGCTCGCACCGAACAGGCCCAGCGGCAGGAACGGGCCGCCCCCGGCACGGGCCTGCTCGGCGGGCAGCGCGCGGGCCACCTCCGTCAGCCGGCCGCCCAGCAGGGCGACGTCGAAGACGTTGTGCCGGTCCTCCTCCTCGTCCTCGGTGAGCAGGTCGAACAGGAAGGTGGCCAGCCCGCGGCCGTTCAGGTACCCGGCCACATGGCGGTTGCGCGGGCTGTGCCGGCCGCTGCCGCTGCCGTGCGCGAACACCACGATGCCGCGGGCGCCGGCCGGGACCGTCAGCCGGCCGGTCAGCCGGACGCCGGCGGCGGGCAGCGTCACCTCGCGGTCGGCGGCGGCCACCCCGGCGGCGGACCCGTCCGCCGACGCCGACTCCGAATCCGACGCCGACTCCGATGCCGTTGAAGGGCCGGCGCCGGCGGCGCGGGCGGCGGCCAGGTGGCGCAGCACCTCGGTGTCCTCGGTCTGCGAGAAGTCCGCGTAGAACTCGCCGATCGCGAAGAACGGCGACGGCGTGCCCACGCACACCAGCTCGTCGGCGACCGTGCCCAGCCGCTCCGTCCAGTCCTGCGGCGCCACCGGCACGGCGAGCACCACCCGTGCCGCGCCGCGCGCCCGCACGATCAGACACGCGGCCCGGGCCGTCGAACCGGTGGCGATGCCGTCGTCGACCACCACCACCGTCCGCCCCCGCAGGTCCACCGGCGGACGGCCGTCCCGGTAGCGCCGCGCCCGGCGCTCCAGCTCGGCCCGCTCGCGGACCTCCACCGCGGCCAGCTGCTCCGGCGTCACCCCGGCGGGCCGCAGCACCTGGTCGTTGATCACCCGCACCCCGTCCTCGCCGATCGCCCCCATGCCCAGCTCCGGCTGGTACGGGACGCCCAGCTTGCGGATCACGCAGATGTCCAGGGGCGCACCGAGCGAGGCGGCCACCTCGGCGGCCACCGGGACCCCGCCGCGCGGCAGGGCCACCACGACGGTGCCGGGGCCGCGCAGGTGGTCCAGCAGGGCGGCCAGCCGGCGGCCCGCGTCGGTGCGGTCGGTGAAGTGGGTACCGGTGGCGTGCATGGTGTCGGCCTCCGGCTTCCACCGTACGTCGCCGGCGCGGCGCGCGGCGCGAGCGGCCGCGGGGGCCGCGGAGGGGCGGGGGTCGCGGAGGGGGCTTGGCGAGGGCGGTCCCGGGCCGTCCCGGGCGGGACCGGGACGCGGATGGGGCCGGCCGCCCGTGCGTCCGGGACGGCGGGCGGGCCAGCGTGGTGCACACCGGCCCGGCGGTCCTTCCCTCGGCCACCGGGCCGCCCGACCCTCGCCCGCCGTCCTGCCGAAGGAGCCGACCTGTGTCCATCCCCCACCCCCAGCACCGTTCCGCCGACCCCGGTGCCCGGAACCCCGGCGCTCAGCTCCCCGGTGCGCACGGCCACGGTCTCCACCCCACCGGCGACCCGGTCGACGGCGCCCCCGCCACCGGCTGGACGGTCGCCACCGCCCTGCCGGTCAGCTACCGGGTCCGCTTCACCCCCGGCGTGCTGGACCCGGGCAACCCCGCACTCGCCGCGGCCGGCGGCCCGCCCGGGCGCCGCCTCGTCGTCGTCGACGCCCGCGTCCACGAACTGCACGGCGACCGCCTGCGCCGCTACCTGGCCGCCCAGGCCGTCGAGCACGAGACGCACGTCCTGCTCGCCCACGAACAGGTGAAGACCATGGACGCGGTGTTCCAGGTCGCCGACCGGATGGACTCCTTCGGGATCTCCCGCCGGGGCGAACCGGTGATCGCGATCGGCGGCGGCGTGCTCACCGACGTCGTCGGCCTCGCCTGCAGCCTCTACCGCCGCTCCACGCCCTTCGTGCGCGTCCCGACCACGCTGATCGGCCTCGTCGACGCCGGCGTCGGCGCCAAGACCGGCGTCAACCACGGCCGCCACAAGAACCGCCTCGGCACCTACCACCCCGCCGTCGACACCCTGCTCGACCCGGCCTTCCTCACCACCCTGGACCGGCGCCACATCGGCAACGGCCTCGCCGAGATCCTCAAGGTCGCGCTGATCAAGGACGCCGCCCTGTTCGGCCTGCTCGAACGGCACGGCCGCGACCTGCTCGACACCGGCTTCCAGTCCCCGGCCGCCGGCGCCGCCGTACTCGGCCGCGCCGTCCACGGCATGCTCCAGGAACTCCAGCCCAACCTCTGGGAGCACCGCCTGGAACGCCTCATGGACTACGGCCACTCCTTCAGCCCCACCGTCGAGATGCGCGCGCTGCCCGAACTCCTGCACGGTGAGGCGGTCTGCGTCGACATGGCCCTCACCACCGTCGTCGCCCGGCGCCGCGGCCTGCTCGACGCCCGGCAGGCCGAGCGCGTCCTGCGGCTGATGCGACGCCTCGAACTGCCCGTCTGGCACCCCCTGATGGAACCGGTCACGCTCGCCGAGGCCCTCGCCGACACCGTCCGCCACCGCGACGGGCGCCAACGGCTGCCGCTGCCCAGCGGAATCGGCGCGGGCGTCTTCGTCGACGACCTCGACGGGGCCGAACTCGCCGCCGCCGCCGGATGGCTGCGCACCTGGTCGGCCCGCGAGAGCGCCGCACCGGCCCAGGGGAGTGGGACGCGTGCGTAGCGCCGTCGTGATCGCCGACACCACCGCACCGGCCGACGTCCACGGAGTCCACGGCGCCGCCGGAATCACCCAGTGGACCTGCCTCGCCCGCCGCGCCGGACTCGACGGCGACTGGGAGGCCGTCGAATGGGCCCGCATCCCGGCCGGCGGGATCAGCGGGGAACACCTCCACACCCGCACCCGCGAGGTGTACGTGCTGCTCGCCGGAGAGGGCGAGGTCACCCTCGACGGCCGCCCCCACGCCGTCCGCGCCGGCGACGCCGTCCTGACCGCCGTCGGCACCCGGCACGGCCTGCGCAACACCGGGGCCGGGCCGCTGGAATGGCTGGTGATCGAACTGCCCGCCGACCCGGCCGCCCCCGACCAGGTGGGCAGCACCGTCGTCCGCGACCTGCGGCGCACCGGCCCGCTCGACCCCTCCGCCGTCATCGGCGGACCGCTGCGCCTGCTGCGGCACGTCGAACTGGCCGGCGGCGAACGCGACTTCCTGCTCGCCGACGGCATCGAGCACACCGCCTTCGTCATCGGCGGCAACGGCCGGGCGGGCACCGCGGGCATCCGGGTGCCGCTGCGCCCCGGCACGGCGTTCACCCTGCCGCTCGGCACCGCGCTCGACCTCATGGCGGGCGCCGGCGGGCTCGTCTACCTGCACGCGGAACTGGTGCCGCAGGGCGGTGGGCCGCGATGATCATCACCCGCACCGCCGCGCCCCGCCTGCTCCTCGGCCCCGGCGCCCAGCGGATCCGCACCCGCTGCCTCGCCCGCCGGGGCATGCTGCACAGCGAGTGCGAGGCCTTCGAGCACGTCAGCCTCGGCCCGGGCGCCTGCTACGACCTCGCCGGCCGCGCCGCCACCGAGGCGGCCTGGTACGTGCTGCGCGGCCCCGTCGTCCTGGTCGACTGCCCGGACCACCCACTGCGCCTGCTCGACCGCGGCACCCTGCTGCTCGCCCCGCAGGGCGAATCCGTCCACCTGCACGGCGGCCCGCTCGGCGCGGAGCTGCTGTGCCTGACCGTCCTGCCGGACCGGGTGAGCAGCACGCTGCCGGAACGCCGCCCGGCGGCGGGCGGCGGGCAACGAGGCGGTGCGGACGGCTGCCCGGCGGCGGTAGCCGCCGGTGACCGGCCGACGGCGGGATCCGGACGAACCCACGGGCCCGCCCCCGCCCCGCCACGGCGCGAACTACGGTGACCGCACGACCACTCCGAGCACCGGGGCCTCCCCGCAGGGAGCGTCCTGGTTCCAGATCCTTCCGCCGTCCCCCTTCTCGCACGTCCTCGCCACGGACAACACCGTCGAGCACATCACCGAGCTGCCGGCGCTGACGATCCCCTACGCCGGGGTGTGGCAGATCTCCTACGGCGTCCACGAGAACTTCGCCCTGACCGCGGCCGGGGGCACCGTCCTGATCCACACGGTGCTGTACAAGAACGCCGCGGCCATCCCCGGCACCGAAGCGGTGACCGGCTACAAGACCCTCGGCGCCGAGGGGTTCCAGGCCACCACCGGGCAGACCGTCCTGCACGCCTTCGCCGCCCAGGACCGGGTCACGCTGCGCGCCCACCGCGCCGGCGGCACCCCCAGCGCCGGGGCCGTCATCAGCAGCGGTGACGGCGGCACCACGCAGATCGCGGCGCACTGGGTCAGCCCCGGGTTCTGATCCTCCGGACGGCAGGGGCCCGCCGCAGCCGGCGGGCCCCTGCCGTCGGTGTGTCCCGGGCGGTGGCTGTTCGCCCCTGCCGCCACCTGTACCTGTACCCGTACCTGCGCCTGCGCCTGCGCCTGCGCCTGCGCCCGTCCCGTCCCGGGCGGGGGCGGGGCGCGGTCGGGGCCGACGGCTCAGGCGGGCAGGGCGGCGGGCGGCGCAGCGTGGAGGTCGAAGTCCGGAGCAGTCCGAGCGGTTCGGACGGTCCGGACGGTCCGGACGGAAGGAGACCACCATGCAGCGCACTGTCCGGCTCGACCGGCGGATCCAGGCCGGCGCCGCGCAGGTCCTCCTCGCGGTGCGCGGCGGTGAGCCGTCCTGGGCCGAACTCGGGGTGCGGCTCGGTGCTCTCGACGCCGACCGGTTCGTCCTGGTCACCGACGGCACCGCGCCCGTCGACCAGCTGGCCCGCATCCACGCCCTCGCCGCCGCCCTGGCGCCCACCGCCGTGCACGACCTGCGCGACGGCCCGCCCCCGGCCGGTGCCGCGCCCGGCGGGAGCGCCCGCACGGCCGTCGTCGCCGTCGGCGGCGAACAGGCCTGCGGGCTCCCGGCGGACGTCCGGGTGCCCACCGACCTGGCCGCCGCGTGCGGGGCCGCGCCGGCCCTGCACCGCCCGGTCCCGGTCGCGCTGGTCTGGGTCCGGGCCGACCTGCTCGCGGCCCGCCCCGCCGGGGCGACCCGGGCCGGGATGGTCGCGGTGGTCCGCCACGTGCTCGCCGTCTGCCCGGCCCAGTACCCGATGCTCGCCGCCCTGCTCCACCCCGGTGCCCGGTACGACGCGCCGACGCTCACCGCCCTGATCGCCCTGTGCGCCGACGCGCGGGCCGCCCTGGTCTGCTTCGACCCCGACGAGACCGGCCCCGCGCTGGCCCTCGGCTACGGCCGGAGCCTCGCCGACGCCCTGCGGGTCGTCGCCGGCCCGGCCCTCGCGCCCGGCGACGCCGAGGCACTGGGCCTGCTGCTCGCCGCCCGGGTGGCTGCGCGCCTCGGCGTGGCGGCCGGTGCCACCGGCTGGGCCCACCGGGAGCTGCTGGCCCGGAACGGCTCGGCGACCACCCTGCCCGGCGGCGTGGACCGCGACCGGCTGACCGCCGCGCTGGCCGCGGCGGGCGCGGCGGGGCTGCTGCTCCTCGCCGAGCCCGGCCGCCCGTACTGCGCCGGCGGCAGGCTGCTGACGCCGGTGGACGGCGCGGTGCTGCGGGCCGCCGTGGAGGGCCTGGGCGACCTCGCGTGCGCGGGCGTCCCGCGCAGCAGGACCGCCGGTCCCGACGAGGCCGGTCCCGAGACCGCCTGTCCTGAGAGCGCCCGTCCTGAGAGCGCCCGTCCCGAGACCGACCGGGCCCCCGTGGTCCCGGCCGCCTGTCCCGCCCCGGGCGTGCGGTGAGTGCGCGGGGACCCGGGCCCGGGCACCGGCCGGGAACGGGCCGGGAGCAGGACGGGACCGGGTTCCCGTGCGACCGGGACTGCAGGCGGCACACCGTGGAGAACAGAAACGGCCCAGCACGGACCGCAGGACACCAGAAGGAGTTCCCGTCATGACGGGCACCGTCATCACCGACCTCCGCCGACGCGGAGCCGTCGACCCCAGCCGGGTGCTGAACGGACCGCTGCGCGCCGTCGGGCTCCAGTGGCTCGAACCGGGCCGCAGCGTCGAGGTCACCGCCGAGGGCGTCGAACGCGCCCTGTACATCACGGCGGGCTCCGGCACCGCCACGGCGCCGGAGACCGAGACCGGGACCGAGGCCGAGGCCGAGGCCGACGCCGCCGACGCCGGAAGCGAGGAATCGACGGTCGCCGACTCCGGGATCCCCCTGGTCGAAGGCACCGCCGTGACCCTCCCGCTCGGGGCGTGCACCGTGCTCACGGCCGGCACCGCCGGTCTGGAGTTCTTCCACGCGGTGCTCGCCGTCGCCGGCCACCCGGGCAGGGCCCTCGCCCACCCGGCGGCGGGGCGGCCGGCCGCCGAGCCGACCGCCGAGCCGACCGGAGAGCCGACCACCGAGCGGCCGACCGGAGAACGGCCCGGGACCGAACGCCCGGCCGCCGACGAACCGGACCACCCCGACACCCCTCCGAGCCAGAAGGGAGGCGAGTCACGGTGATCGTCACCACCGCGACGGCCTCGGCCGCCGTCATCCTCGGCCCGAACGGCGAGCGCGTGCGGCTGCGCTGCCTGGCGCGCCGCTCCATGCTCGCCAGCGCCTGCGAGAGCTTCGACCACCTGCGGCTCAGCCCCGGCGCCCACCACGAGATGCCGGGGCGGCCCGACGGCGAGACCGTCCTGTTCGTTGCGCGCGGCTCCCTGCTCGTCGGCCGGAACGCCGACGAGCCGGACCACCTGGCCGTCGACGGCGACCTGCTGCTGGCGACCCGGGGCCGCACGCTGCTCCTGGAGGCCGGTCCGCTGGGCGCCGAGGTGCTCTGCCTCGCCCTGGCCGCGCCCCGTCGCACCACTGCGACCAGGCACTCCCTCGCCCGCCGGCGCGCCGAACGGCGGAGCCGGCCGTGACCGGCCCCGCCAGGGCCGCCGAGGCCCGCACCGAGGCCCCCGCCACCACGGCGGGGGCCACTCGTGCCACGGCCCGCGCCGCCGCCACCATGACGGCGCTGCGGTTCGAGGCGCCCCACCGGGTCGCGCTCGCCCGGGTGCCCCGTCCGGCACCGCCCGGACCGGACGCGGTCACCGTGCGCACCTCGCTGGTCGGCCTCTGCGGCACCGACCTCGAACTCCTCCACGGCACCGCCGCCTACCTGCGCGACGGGCGGGCCCGCTACCCGCTCGTCCCGGGGCACGAGTGGTGCGGAAAGGTCGCCGAAGTCGGCTGCGAGGTCACCGAGTTCGCGCCCGGTGACCGGGTGGTCGGCCACACCATGGTGCACTGCGGCCTGTGCCGGATGTGCCGGCGCGGGCGCCGCCCGCTCTGCGAACGCCTCACCGAGGTCGGCCTCTACGGCCGCCAGGGCGCCGCCGCCGAGTACGTGGTGCTGCCGGAACGCTCGCTGTCCCGGATCCCCGGCCAGGTGCCGGACCGGGCCGCCGTGCTGGTCGAACCGGCGGTCACCGTGGTGGCCGGGCTGGAACGGGCCCGCTGCCGGCTCGGCGACCGGGTGGTCGTCCTCGGCACCGGCACGATCGGCCTGCTCGCCGTCCAACTCGCCGCCCGCCTGGGCGAGTCGGTGGACGCGGTGGGCATCGACCCGGCCGGGCGGCGGCTCGCCCTGCGCTGCGGTGCGCGCCGCGCCCTGAGTCCCGAGCAGGCGCGGGCCGAGGGCTCCGCCCGGTACTCGCTCGCGGTCGAGGCGTCGGGCGCCGCCCAGGCGTTCGCGCTCGGCCTCGACCTGCTCGAACCGGGCGGCCGGCTCGCCGTGATCGGCGTGGCCGGCAGCCCGTGTCCCGACTTCGACCCCGGCCAACTCGCCCTGCGGGGGCTGGAGGTGATCGGAGTCCGGCACGGCCTGGACCACTACGACCGCACGCTGCGGCTGTTCCGCGACGGCGTGCTGAGCGCCGAGCCGCTGATCGCCGCCGTGCTGCCGCCGTCCGCCGGTCCGGAGGCGTTCCGGCTGCTGGCGGGCGGGCGCAGCGGCCCGCCCAAGGTGCTCCTCGACTTCGCCCGGGCCGGCGACCGGCCGCCGGCCCGGGTGCGGACCGTGCCCGCCCCCACCCGGCCCACGAGACCTGCCGGACCCGCCGGACCCGCCGGACCACCCGGACTCATCGCTGAAGGAGATCCCCCGTGATCCTCGTACCCGCCGCCGTCCCCCGGACGGCCCCCGCTTTCCGACGGCTGATCGACCCGCAGCACCTGCCGTCCGCGCGCGGCGGGCTGACCGTCGAGACCCTGCCGCCCGGCGTCCGCGTCGAGCACCGCCCCTCCCGGGTGGGCGAATCCGTGACGCTGGTGCTCTCCGGCGGGATCCGCTCGTCCGGGCGGGTGTTCGGCCCGGGGGAGGGCCTCTACCACCCGCCCGGCAGCTCCTGCGGACTCACCGCCCTGCCCGGCGCGCCCGCCGCCGTGCTGACCGTCCGGCCCCTCGCGGTGCCCGGCGACCGGCCCGCGCAGCACCCCTACCCCGTCCCGCTCGCCCCGCCCAGGCCCGGCATCCGGTTCCACGACGACGCCCCGGACCCGCCTGCCCGGGACCCGTCCACCCCGGACCCGCCCTCCCCGGCGGTGCCCGCCGCGCGCAGCGGCGACACCGCGATCGCCGGCTCGACCGGCATGGCGGTGCGCTGGCTGGCCACCGACGAGACCGTCGGCGCCCGCCGAATCACCGTCGCCGCCTCGGAGTTCGGCGCCGGCGGCAGCCACGACCTGCACCGGCACCCGCACGCCGACGAGTTCTTCCTCGTCCTCTCCGGCGGCGGCACCCACCTCACGGAGCGCGCCGAGGTCCCGGTCCGCGCCGGGGACCTGGTGTTCGTCCCGGCCGGTGAGTGGCACGGCTACCGCACCGGACCGGCCGGCCCCACCGCCGCGCTCTACGGCTACCTGGGCGCGCCGAGCCTCGCCCTGGCCGGCTACCAGGTCCGCCCCGCCCCCGTCTCGGAGGTGACCCGATGAGCATCCCCGGACCGCACCACCGCCATCCCGAGGGCGGCGGGCCGCCGTCCACGGTGGCGGTCGTCACCGGTGCCAGCTCCGGCATCGGCCGGGCCGTCGCGATCGCCCTCGCCCATGCCGGGCACGCGGTGGCGATCGGCTACCGCACCGACCGCGCCGCCGCCCGCCGGACGGCCGAACTGGCCGGCGGGCGGACCATGCTGCTGCCGCTCGACCTCGCCGACCCGGCCGCCGCGGCGCGGGCCGTGCACGGCGCGGCCGAGCAGCTCGGCGGGATCGACATCCTGGTCAACTCGGCCGGTATCAACCACCGTTCACCAGTCCTGGAGGAGAACCTGGACGACTGGCAGCGGATCCTCGCGGTGGACCTCACCGGGCCGTTCGCCTGCGCCCAGGCCGCCGCCCGCCGGATGGTCGGCCAGGGGCGCGGCGGGCGGATCGTCAACGTCACCTCCGTCCACGAGTTCACCCCGGTCCTCGGCGGCTCCGCCTACTGCGCGGCCAAGGGCGCGCTCGGCGGGCTCACCCGGGTGATGGCCCTGGAACTGGCTCCGTACGGGATCACCGTGAACGCGGTCAGCCCCGGGGAGACCGCCACCCGGATGAACGGCGTCCTCGACGACCGCGACCTCAGTGCGCTGGCCCGGCCCGCCATCCCGGTGGGCCGGCCCGGCCGGGCGTCGGAGGTCGCCGCGGCCGTCGTCCACCTGACCGGCCCGGACGCCGCCTACACCACCGGCGTGTCGCTCACCGTCGACGGAGGCCTCAGCCTGATGAGCGCGATCGCCAACCAGCGCGACGCCGCCCACGAGCAGGCCTCGCTCGCCGACACCCCCGAGATGCCGGAGACGTCCGGGACGTCCGGGACGTCCGGAAGGAGCGCCCGATGACCGGCATCCCCGGCGCGCGCGCCGTGCACCACGTCGCCTACACCGTCCCCGACCTCGACCAGGCGGTGGCGTTCTTCACCGACGTGCTCGGCGCGCGCCTGCTCTACCGCCTCGGGCCGGTCGCCGCGCCGCCCGGGGACGACGACTGGATGCACCGCCAACTCGGCGTCCACCGCTCGGCGGTGGCGCACATCGCGATGCTGCGCCTCGGCCCGGTCAGCAACCTGGAGCTGTTCCAGTACTCCGCCCCGGACCAGCGCCGCGAGCAGCCCGCCAACAGCGACTGGGGCGGGCACCACCTCGCCATCGCCGTCGACGACGTGGACCGCGCCGTCGCCTACCTGCGGCGCCGGCCCGGCGTCGAGGTGCTGGGCGAACCGCAGACGATCACCGACGGCGGACCGATCGACGGCGACCGCTGGGTGTACTTCCGCGCGCCCTGGGGCCTCCAGCTGGAGGTGCTCGCGATGCCGCCCGGCATGCCCTACGAACGCGCCACCCCCGACCGGCTGTTCACACCCCCGGACCCGTGGGACAGCGCCGGCGCGCCGCGCGGCGGGACCGGTCCGTCGTGATCGGGACCACCGCCGCCGTGGTGCGGGAGACCGGCGGGCCGTTCCGCCCGGAGGCCGTCCGGCTGGACGGGCCGCGCGCGGACGAGGTGCTGGTCCGCATCCGCGCCGTCGGGATCTGCCACACCGACCTGAGCGTGCGGGCCGGGCGCACGCCCGCGCCGCTGCCCGCCGTCCTCGGCCACGAGGGCGCGGGCACCGTCGAGGCGGTCGGCGACGCCGTCACCCGGGTGCGGCCCGGCGACCGCGTGGTGCTGACCTTCGACTCCTGCGGCGCCTGCCCGCCCTGCCGGGCCGGCCTGCCGGTGCGCTGCGACCACTGGGCCGCGCTCAACCTGTTCGGCGGCGGCCGGCTGGACGGCAGCGCCACCGTGCGCGGGACCGGCCGCCACCGCGGCGCCGCGCTGCACGGCCACTTCTTCGGCCAGTCCTCCTTCGCGGGGTACGCGCTCGCCGACGAGCGCAACGCGGTGCCCGTCACCGGGCCGCCGGTGCCGTTCGAGCTGCTGGCGCCGCTCGGCTGCGGCGTGCAGACCGGCGCGGGTGCCGTCTTCCACGTGCTGCGGCCCGAACCCGGCGACACCCTGGCGGTGTTCGGAGCGGGCGCGGTGGGGCTGGCCGCCGTCCTGGCGGCGCGCTCGACACCGGTGGCGCGGATCGTCGCGGTCGACCTGCGCCCGGACCGGCTCGCGCTGGCCCGGGAGCTCGGCGCCACCGACGTCGTGGACGCGGGCGCGGGGGACCCGGTCGCGGCGGTGCGCGACCTCACCGGCGGGCGCGGCGCCCAGCACGCGCTGGAGACCAGCGGCAGCGTCCGCGCGCTGCGCCAGGCGGTGGACGCGCTGGCCGTCGGGGGGACCTGCGGGGTGGTGGGCGCGCCGCCGGCCGGCAGCGAGGTGGGCCTGGACGTCCCGGGGCTGCTCGCCCGGGCGCCGCGGATCGTCGGGGTGAACCAGGGGGCGAGCGTGCCGTCGCGGTTCCTGCCGGCACTGGTGGACCTGCTGCGCGCGGGACGGCTGCCGGTGGACCGGCTGGTGCGGACGTACCCGTTCGAGGCCGTCGAGGAGGCGGCCGGGGCGGCGGAGGCGGGGGAGGTGGTGAAGCCGGTGCTGATGCTGCCCTGAGCTGCTCCGGTGGGTCCGCCGTCGCGTCCGCCGTCCCGTTCTGGGACCGGAACGGGACGGCGGGCCCATGCGCCCGGGGCGCGGCGCCGACCAGAGTGGAGGGCAGAGCGGTTGAACGGTTGGGCCGCTCGGAGCTGAAGAATCTGGAGTACCCCACCCATGGCAACGAACACGGCATCGAAGACGCTCGGCGTCGCGTCCGCCATCGTCGGCCTCGCCGCCGCCACCGCGGTCATCAAGAGCGCCGTCGTCGGCGCGGTGGCCAAGACGGCCCCCGCCGCCAGCGGCTCGGAGACCGAGCGCGGCTGCAAGCCGGGCGAGAAGGACTGCAAGCACTGATCACCCGCGATCGCCCCGTCTTGCCGTCCGATCCCCGACCCTCCGTCCACCACCACCCCGCCCGCCCCCGGAGCCACCACCGGCT
>NZ_JBHVER010000073.1:0-33742 GCF_042802195.1 Kitasatospora sp. NPDC057500
GGTCAGAGCATCGCGGCGGCGGGCTTGACCATGGCGCGGGCCGTCTTGGCGTCGACGTACTCGCCGATCGCGGTCATCACCCACTCGCCCGAGAACTGGCGGATCAGCTTGCACATCACCACACCGGTGTGCGCCTCGGAGTGGGTGAGGTCGAAGCGGACCAGTTCCTGGTTGGTGGCGGCGTCGACCAGGCGGCAGTAGGCGTTCTTGACGTCGGTGAACTTCTGGCCGGAGAAGGAGTTCACGACGAACACCAGGCCGCAGACCTCGGCCGGCAGGCCGTCCAGGTGGACGGTGATCGACTCGTCGTCGCCGCCGCCCTCGCCGGTGAGGTTGTCGCCGGAGTGGGTGATCGCGCCGTTGAAGATGCCGAGCTTCATGAACCAGGCGGTGTCCAGCTTCTCGCGCTTGGCGTCGAAGGCGAGGCAGGAGGCGTCGAGGTCGATGTTGCGGCCGCGGCCGGCGGGCTCCCAGCCGAGGCCCATCCGGACGGCGGACAGGAACGGCTTTCCGTTCTTCTCCAGCGAGACCGAGCCGCCCTTGGTGAGGCTGACCCGGCCCTTGTCCAGGGTGACCTTGGTGAAGGACGGGGCGGCGGCGGGCGGGGCCGGGGGAGCGGGGGGCATCGGGGGCGCGGCCTGCGGCATCGGCGGGGCGGAGGCCATCGCGAGGCGGGGGTCGACCGGGGCCGGGGCGGCGGGGGCCGGCGGGGCCGGGGGTGCGACCGGTGCGGCGACGGGCGCCGGGGCGGCCGCGGGCTGCTCGTCGACGGTGACGCCGAAGTCGGTGGCGATGCCGGCCAGGCCGTTCGCGTAGCCCTGGCCGACCGCGCGGACCTTCCAGGCGCCGTTGCGCTGGTAGACCTCGACCACGATCAGCGCGGTCTCCTGGCTGAGTGCCGGCGCGGTGAAGGTGACCAGCACCTCGCCGGTGGCGGCGTCCCGGACGGTCGCGGTCGGCTCGATGCCCGCGAAGGTGGCGCCGGCCTCGTCGGGGCTGGCGGTCACCACGATCTTGGTGATGCCGGCCGGGACGGCGGCGGTGTCGACGATGATCGCGTCCGGCGTCCCGGCGGCGGCCGGGCGGTGGGTGACGCCGGGTCCGTTCGGGGCGTTGTAGAAGACGAAGTCGTCGTCCGAGCGGACCTTTCCGGCGTCGGTCAGCAGCAGGCCCGAGACGTCCAGCGCCTTGGGTGCGGTGACCTCGACGGTCACCCGCGCGGCGGTCAGCGGGGCGTTGCCGCCTTGGGTCAGGACCGTGGACACGAACTCCTCCTGGGATGCGGTGGTGCGGCGCCGTCCCCGGCTGTTGGGGCGGCTGTGCCGGCTGGCGACCACAGTAACGAACGAGCCCGGCCGGATGAGCCCGAACGGGGCGCTGACCTGTCGGATTGCCGGGTGCGGCGGTTCCGGGCCGGGCGGGCCGCCGGGCTCAGCGCGCCGGGGCGGCCGTGGCGCGCTGAGCCGGTGCCGGTGCCGGTGCGGTGAAGGTGCCGAGGGCGGCGACGGCGCGCGGGTGCCCGATGCCGAAGGCGCTGGCGTTCCAGGACCCGGGGGTCCGGTGGCCGCCGGCCCGGGGCACGCCGCCGCCGGCCGGACGGGCGGTGTGCCCGGTGGAGCGGGTGCCGCGCACGGCGAACGTGTAGCGGCCGGGGCGGACGTCCGTGCCGGGCGGGGTGGTGAAGCGGTAGACCGCCGCGCCGCGCTCCTGGTGGGTGCTGACCACGGCGCCGGCGAGGTCCGTCCAGGCGGTGCCGGTGCCGTGGACCGCCGTGCCGGGGGCGAGGCGGACCTCGGCCTGGAGCGCGGTCAGCGGTTCGGTGACGGTCAGCGCGAGGACGTGCCGGGTGCCGTCGCGGCCGAGCGACTGGACCACGGCCGTACCAGCGAGCGCCTGGTCGTCGGACCCGTCGGCCTCGTCGGCCTCGTCGGTCCTGTCGGCGGCGCCGGCCGGGTCGGAGCCCTGGGGAGCGCCGTCGGTGGTGCCGAGGGTCCCGCCGGTCCACTCGCGCGGCGACGGGGCGGGCTCGCCGGGCGTGCCCGGGGCGGGGACGAACGGCTTGGGTGCGGACGGCGAGGGCTTGGCAGGGGAGGGTGACGCGGACGGGGACGGCGAGGCCTCGGACGCCGAGGGGTCCCCGGCGGGCCGGCGGGCGCCGGGCTCGCCGGCCGCGAGCTGCTCCGCACCGGGCTCCCCGGCCGTGCCGGGCTCACCGGGCTCACCCGGCCGCGGGTGGTCCGGCCGGCCGTCGGCCAGGGTGCCGGGCTGCTCCGCGGCGGGCTCGTCGGTGACGCCGTGCCGGGTCGACGGGCCCTCGGCGAGCGGCGCGGTCGACGGGGAGCCGCCGGGGCGGGGCGCGGCCGAGCCGGCGGTGCGCTGGCTCGGCACCGCGTCGGGGGCGCGGGTGCCGGGGGCGGGGCTGGACGCCCCGGGGGCGGGCGCGGCCGGGCCGGACGGGTGGCGGCCCGCCGCCTTGTCGGGGCCGGCCATGGTCCCGGTGCCCGAGGAGGTGCTGCCGCCGGAGGTGCCGGAGGCGTCGGGGGAGGTGTCGGGGCTGGGCGGCGGCCCGCTGGTGCCGACCCGGGCGACCCCGGCCCGGCGGCCGACGCCCTGCTGCTCGTTGAGCAGGAAGGTGGTGGCGATGCTGATGCCCACGACGGTGGACATCGCCATCGCGGCGCCGGAGAACCGCAGGGTGGGCAGCCGCAGGCGGCCGCCGAACGGGCCGGGGCGGCCGTGCCTGCCGTGCCTGTCGTGGCGTGTGCGGTGCCGGTCGTGCGCGTACGTCGCGTCCTGTCCGGTGCCGTCGGACAGCGTCACCTGGACCCCTCCCTCCCCTGAAGTCGCCGTTGCGGTCGTCGTATTCTCCCACGTGCCGACGGCGATGCCGGTGCCGCCGGACCGGGCGGACGGCCGCCGGAGCCCTGGTGCGAACGGCGTGTCAGGCCCGGCCCGTCGGGTCCGGTCCGATCCGCCCCGGCGCGGTACCGGCTGGTCCGGTCCGGCCGGAGACGTCGTCCGGGGGTCGTTCGGGCACGGTCCGGCCGGGTCGGTGCGGGGGCGCGCGTGCGGAGTCCGACCGGACGCGCGCGGGCGCGCGCCGGCAGGGGGACGAGCGTAGCAGCGGGCCCCCGGGCGGTGGCCAGTGCTCGGACGGAATTGATCCAATCCGTGGACAACCCTTTGACCAGCGGAAGTTGACGGTCCGTCTGATAAAGCGGGTAAGGGATACTCGGCCGCTGAGGGGATTATTGCAACCTCCTTGCAACCCTTGCCCGACCCGCGCGCGGCGGAGCACCCTGGGGGACATCCCACGCCGTCCCGGAGAGACCGTCATGCCGCCCGACCCGCTGCCAGCACCCTCCAGTGCCCCCCTCGCCGCTACCCCCACGGGCGGCGATGAGGCAGGCTCCACCGCCGCTCCGGCGGCGGTGGAGGAGGTGCTGACGCTGCGGATCTCGCTGGGCGAGGAGGTGGTCGGAGAGGTCCGTACGCGGTTCCGGTTCGACACCGAGCGCCCGTACGAGGTGCTGCTGACGTTCCACCTGGGTCGGCCGGACGAGGCCGACTGGGTGTTCTCGCGCGAACTGCTGCGCGACGGCCTCCGCTCATTGAGCGGCCAGGGCGACGTCAAGCTGTGGCCGGCGTACTGCCCGTGCCACGGCTCGACGTTGCACCTGGCGCTCGAGTCGCCGCACGGCAGCGCGCTGCTGGAGGTGTCCAAGCCGAAGGTCCAGGACTGGCTGGACCGCACGTACGCACTCGTCTCCGAGGAGGCCGAGCGCTCCCACGGGCCGACCGACGCCCAGCTGTCCGAGCTGCTCGGCGGCGGTCGCTGAGACCGGAACGGCCGGGGCCGGGGGCGGCGGCCCGGACGCTACCGGGGCGGCAGCGGGACGGGAGCGGAGCGGGGACGCGGCGGAACGGCCCCGTCGGAGGGCGGGCGCGGGCCCGGTAACGGCGGGGTGCCGGGCAGCCGGACGGTCCCGTCGGCCAGGCCCGCGCGGAGCCTGCGCACGGCGGGCGCCGAGGAGGACGGCAGCAGGTCGTACGGGTCCTCCGGGCCGGCCACCGTGACCAGCACCGTGTCGGCGAAGCGGTACGGCCGGTGGGCCAGCAGGCCGCCCAGGTGGCGGCGGAGCCGGGACAGCTCGGCCCGCACCGTCACCGTCCGGGCCGGGTCCCCGAACAGCGCGTCGGCCAGCTGCGCCGCGCTGAGGCCGTCGCGCTCGGTGGCGAGCAGCAGCAGCAGTTCGGCGTGGCGCGGGCTGAGCGCGTGCGACCAGCTGCCGGCCGCGCCGCGCACCGACAGTTCGGGGCCGCCCACGCGGCGCAGGTCGAGGCGGAGCCTGGCCCCCTCGGCCTGTTCGGCGAGCAGGCCGCCGTGGCCGGCGGCAACCGGATCGGGGCCGTCGGGGCCGCCGGGGACGGCCGGGGCGGTGTCCTGCGGCCGGACCGGCCGGACCAGCCAGCCGTCGGCGAGCGGCTCGATCACGCACTCGCCCAGGCTGGGCAGCCAGTGCACGGCGGCCGAGCCCCAGCCCTCGGCGGGCAGCCGCAGCCGGGCCGGCGGGGGCAGCCCCGCCGCGGCAGCCGTCCAGCCCGCCGCGTCCACGACCAGGGCGGGGCCGTTCACCCGGGCCAGCATCGGGGCGGCCAGGGTGCGCAGGTGGTGCAGGGATTCGAGGCGGCGGGCGCGCAGTTCGGTCTCGGCGAGCTTGGCGGCGGTGGCGGTCAGCTGGAGCAGGTAGGGGCGGACCGAGTGGGCCGGGCCGCTGAGGTTGATCGCGCCGATCAGCAGGCCGGTGCCGGGGTCGCGCACGGGGGCGGCGACGCAGGTCCAGGACTGGTGGCTGCGCAGGTAGTGCTCGGAGGAGTGGACGTGCATCGGGCGCTGGGCGCGCAGGGCGGCGGCTATGCCGTTGGTGCCGACCCGTTCCTCCGCCCAGCGGGCGCCGTTGAGGAAGCCGATCCGCTCGGCGCTGCGGCGCAGGCCGCGTTCGCCCGCCTGCCAGAGGATGTGGCCGTCGGCGTCGGTGATCGCGAGGATCAGCGGGGGCTGGTCGGGCTGCTCGACCAGGGTGTCGCGGAGGATGGGCAGCAGCGGGTCGAGGCCGCTGGCCCGCCGCCGGTGCTCGATCTCGGCGGGGCCGAGGTGGACGGTGGTGGCGCCGGCGTCCGGGTCGAGGCCGAGCCGGCGCAGCCGCTCCCAGGAGTCGCCGATCTCGGGGCGGGGCTGGAGGAAGGACGGGTCGCCGGGGGCGGCGGCGTCCCGGTTGGCGCTGCGGGCGGCGGCCTCGGCGAGGGCGCGTTCGTGGACCTTGGCCAGTTCGGCCGCGCTCTGCGGTGTACGACGTTCGGGTCGTCGGGTCTGCCGTCCGGGCTGCCGCACTCGTATTGCTCCTCGCCGCCGTTCGAGGGCGCGCCGGGGCCGACGCGCTGACGAAAGAGTACGGGCGCTACCGGTTCCTGGGGATGGGGTCTGCCAACTCGGAATACCAGACGGTACGAATGTGGTCATGCCAACGAATTCCCGGCGCGCGCCGTCCCGTGGGCGGGGGGTGGGAGACGGGCGGCCTCGGCGGTGCGGCGGCGCTCGGAGGCGGTGTCGGGGCTGGTCACGGTGGTGCGGGCCGGGGTCGGGGCGGACGGGCCGGGGAGTGGCGGACGGGCCGGTGGGGCGGGGTGGCGGGCGGGCGGGGCCCGTTCCGTCGCGGGTCGCCGGGGGCCGCCGGGGTGGTGCGTGGGGCGTACCGGAGGCGGCCCGGCCGGGGAGCGGCCGCGGGTGGCGGCGGGTGGGGTGGTGAGCGGTGGCCCGGTGCGCTGGGCCTTCGGGGGGCGCGCCCGGCGCATGGGTGCGCGCCGGGGGCGCGTGTCCGGATGCTGATCATGAGGGCGCGGTGGGCGGACGGCGTAGGGGCGCCGCGCCCGGAACGCCCCCGGTTCCCGCCGGATCATCTGTGACCGATATCGACCGTTATCCGGTGACCATCACCGTTCTGGTAGTAGTTGTCTCCATGCTCCCGATTGTTCTTGAAGTGTTCCGCGGCCGGTCGGCCCGCCGTCGCGGCGGTCGCAGCGGTCGCACCGGTGACCGCCGGTGACGGCGACCCGCGTGCCGGTCGCGTTCGACGGCAGCGGCATCGACGGCGGCCTGTACCGCCGGGTGGTCGGCTGGGCGGATGCCGCGCCGGACTGGTTCAACCGGCTGGTCGAGGTGTGGTCGCTGCTCGGCCTCGGCCTGTTCGCGCTGCTGATGCTCGCCGCCTGGTGGCGGGCGCGCGGCGCCGGTCCGGCGGTGATGGCCCGGGTGCTGGCCTCGCCGCTGGTGGTGGTCGTCGCCTACGCGGTGAACTCCGGACTCAAGGGGCTGGTGGAGGAGGTCCGGCCGTGTGCGCAACTGCGGGTGCGCGAGACCCTGGAGGCCTGTCCGGGCGCGGGTGACTGGTCCTTCCCGAGCAACCACACCGTGGCCGCCGTCGCGGCCGCCGCCGCGCTCTGGTCCGCCGACCGGCGGATCGGCGCGGTCGCCGCGGTGGCCGCCGTGCTGATGGGCGCCTCCCGGGTCTGGGTCGGGGTGCACTACCCGCACGACGTGCTGGCCGGTGCGCTGGTCGGACTCCTGGTGGCGGCCCCGCTCGCACTGGCGGCGGGCGCGGCCGGGCCGCTGGTGGAGCGGGCCAGGACCGGCCCGCTGCGGCCGCTGCTCGGTGCCGGCCCGGAGGCGGTGGCGGTGCGGGCCGGCCGGCCGGTCGGCGCGCGGCGGGACTGACCGCGCGGGCAGGGCCCCGGAGCGGGCGGGCCGGACGCCGTCCCGGGCCTTGTGTGACCGGGGTGGCGGGGAGAGCATGTGAGCCGGGCGCGGCCGCCCCCGAGGGGAGCACCCGCCCGGCTCAGTCGTGCCAGTGGAGGGAAGTGCTGCCCATGCCGTACCGACTCGACATCACCCAGGGGGACTGGCCGGCCGGGGAACTCGGCAAGGGCGTCGAGGGACTGCTGGCCGAGGCGATGGTGCTCACCCTCGCGACCGCCGGCCACGAGCACGGCCCGCACGCCAACCTCGCCTTCTTCGCCCACGACGACGACCTCGTCCTCTACTTCGTCAGCGAGCGCGCCACCCGGCACAGCCACCACCTGGCCGAGGAGGCCAGGGCCGCGGCCACGGTGTTCCTGCCGCCACCGGTCTTCGGCGAGCACCTGCGCGGCCTGCAGCTGACCGGCAGCGCGGGCGAGGCGTGGGGGCGCCAGGCGGAGGCCGCGCTCGCCGCCTACCAGGGGCGCTACCCCGCCTTCGCGCAGGACGACGAGGTCCGGCGGCTGTTCCTCACCGGCGGCGGGGCGGCGGCGCTGTACCGGTTCCAGGTGGAGGAGCTGACGGCGGTGGACGAGCCGAAGTTCGGCCGGCGGAACTACCTGCGGGCGACCGTGCGGCGCTGACCCGCGGGGGCGGGGGCGGGGGCGGAGGTCCGAGGGCGCCGCGGCGCCGCCGAGGTTACCGCCAGGTTGTCTGTACAACTTATCGGTCGGTTCATCTTCGGGCCGCCGTTCGGACTCTCCTCGGACACCTGGCGGCACCAGTCTGGCCGCATGAGAGTCATCGTCGTAGGAGCGGGCGTGCTGGGCACCATGCACGCCTGGCAGGCCGTCGAGCGCGGTCACGAGGTCGTCCACCTGGAGCGCGAGGCGGAGGCGCGCGGCGCCTCGGTGCGCAACTTCGGCCTGGTCTGGGTCAGCGGCCGGGCCCAGGGCGAGGAGCTGGACACCGCGGTGCGGGCCCGCGAGCTGTGGGAGCGGATCGGCGGCCAGGTGCCCGGGCTCGGCTTCCGCGCCAACGGCTCGCTCACCGCGATCCGCACCGAGGCCGAACTCGCGGTCGCCGAGCAGGCGCTGACCCTGCCGGACGCCGAGCTGCGCGGCTACCGGCTGCTCGACCCCGAGCAGACCCGGGCGCTCAACCCGGCCCTGCGCGGCACGTTGCTCGGTGCCCTGCACTGCTCGCGGGACGCCGCCGTCGAGCCGCGCGTCGCCCAGCCCGCGCTGCGCGCCGCGCTGACCGCCACCGGCCGCTACACCTTCCTGCCCGGCCGCGAGGTCCGCGACGTCATCGGCGAGAACGCCGTCCGCGACGACCACGGCGACGTCCACACCGGCGACCTGGTCGTCCTGTGCACCGGCGCCTGGCTCGGCGGCCTGGTCCGCGAGCTGGCGCCGGAGCTCCCGGTCCGCAAGGTCCGGCTGCAGATGATGCAGACCGACCCGCTGGGCGAGACGCTGACCACCTCGGTCGCCGACGGCGACTCCTTCCGCTACTACCCGGCCTTCGCCGGCAGCGCCCTGGACCGCCTGCGCGAGGTCCAGCCGCAGCCGCCGGTCGCCGCCGAGCACAAGATGCAGCTGCTGATGGTCCAGCGCTTGGACGGCGGCCTCACCATCGGCGACACCCACGAGTACGACCAGCCCTTCGGCTTCGACGTGGTCGATGACCCGTACGACCACCTGGTGGGCGTGGTCGAGGACCTGCTCGGCCGCCCGCTGCCGCGGATCCGCCGCCGCTGGGCCGGTGTGTACGCGCAGTGCGTCGACACCACCCGGGTCGTCCACCGCGAGCGGGTGCGCGACGGCGTCTGGCTGGTCACCGGACCCGGCGGCCGGGGCATGACCTGCTCGCCCGCCATCGCCGAGACCACGGCGAACCTCGCCAACCTGTAAGCCTGTCGGAGGAACTGAACATCATGCCGTACGACATCAACCTGGTCGTCCTGGACATGGCCGGCACCACCGTGGCCGACGACGGCCTGGTCGAGCGCGCCTTCCAGGCCGCCGCCGGCTCGCTCGGCGTCGAGGCCGGCAGCCCCGAGCACGCCCGGATGCTGGAGCACGTCCGCGCCACCATGGGCGAGTCCAAGATCTCCGTCTTCCGCCACCTGTTCGGCGAGGAGGAGAAGGCCCAGCGGGCCAACACCGCCTTCGAGGCCGCCTACCACGACCTCGTCGACGCCGGCCACTGCGAGGCGCTGCCCGGCGCCGCCGAGGCCATCGCCGAACTGCGCGGCCAGGGCCGGAAGGTGGTCCTCACCACCGGCTTCTCCCGGTCCACCCAGGACCGCATCCTCACCGCCCTCGGCTG
This sequence comes from Kitasatospora sp. NPDC057500, assembly GCF_042802195.1. Taxonomy (NCBI): domain Bacteria; kingdom Bacillati; phylum Actinomycetota; class Actinomycetes; order Kitasatosporales; family Streptomycetaceae; genus Kitasatospora; species Kitasatospora sp. NPDC057500. The sequence continues at coordinate 9,128 of NZ_JBHVER010000073.1, forward strand.
GGAGTCGATCGCCGACCTCACCCTCTGCCCCGCCGAGGCCGGCCGCGGCCGCCCGTACCCGGACCTCGCGCTCACCGCGCTGCTGCGCACCGGGACCGACTCGGTCCGCCGGATCGCGGTGGTCGGCGACACCGGCTACGACATGCTGACCGGCTCGCGCGCCGGGGCCTCCGTCGTGGCCGGCGTCCTCACCGGCGCCCACGGCGAGGAGCGCCTGCGCGCGGACGGGGCGACCCACGTGCTGGCGTCCGTCGCCGAGCTGCCCGCCGTGCTGGCGGGCTGAGCCGGGGCCGGTGCACCGGGTGGGCGCGACGCGAGGTGCGCCCACCCGGCCGGTCCTCCGACCCCGGGCGGGCTCCGCGGCACGGGCCCGCGTCCACGAGGAGGCCTGGCCGGGGCCGGTGTTCGTGCCCGCGTCGGAGGGGAGGCGGGCAGGACACCTCGACCCCGGACGCCCGACCGCGCCGCGCGGGCGGGCAGCTCACGGGGACGGCGGAACCGACGGCGTCGTGGGCTTGTGCCGTCCCCCGGGGCCGTCAGACTGGGGGCATGGAGACGATGGTGGCCGTCGCCGGCGGCGAGCTCTGGGCGGAGGACTCGGGCGGGGACGGGCTGCCGCTGGTCCTGCTCCATCCGGGCGTCGGGGACTCCACGATCTGGGACCCGGTCCTGCCCGCGCTCGCCGCCCGGCACCGGGTGATCCGCTACGACTGCCGCGGCTACGGCCGCTCGCCCGCGCCCACCGTCCAGTACTCCCAGCTCCGGGACCTGGTGGCCGTCCTCGACCACTTCGGGACGGAACGGGCGGTGCTGGTGGGCAACAGCAACGGCGGGGCCACCTCGATCGACCTGGCCCTGACGGCCCCGGAGCGGGTGGCGGGCCTGGCCCTGCTCGTCCCCGCCGTGAGCGGCTACGACCTCACCGGCGCCGAGCTGTACCAGCAGATGGGCCGGCTGGCCGAGGCCGGGGACCTGGAGGGCATCGTCCGGCTCGGACTGGGCCTGTGGGGGAAGGCCGGCGGCGGCACCCCCGAGGCCGACCCGGTCGGCGCCGCGCACATGAGGGCCGTACTGCCCGCCTGGTTCGCCAACATCGGGTACCTGCAGAGCGAACCCGCCGCCTTCGACCGGCTGGGCGGGATCACCACGCCCACCGTGCTGGCCCTGGGGGAGCTGGACCGGCCGGTGGTCGTGGAGCTCAACGAGCGGACGGCGGCCCGGATCCCCGGCTGCCGGCTGGTGCGGCTCGCCGGCTCCGACCACTACCCGACGCTGCGCGAACCGGAGGCCGTCACCCGGCTGATCGAGGAGCTCTACGACGGCGTGACGTGATGAGCGTGGTTCGGCGGGCGGCCCCGTGCGCGGCGAGCAGGACGGGGAGTTCGCGCATGTCGTCGAAGGCCCCGGTGTCCGGGCCGGCCGGCAGGGCGGCAGCGGTGAGTCCCCCGGCGTAGCCGAAGGCGCGCATGCCCGCGGCGCGCGGCCTGCACGCCCGGCGCACTGTCCTCGACGACGGCGCACGCGGACGGCGGCACACCCGTCCGGTGGGCCGCGTTCGGGAAGAGATCGGGCTCGGGCTTGCCGCGGGGGTGATCACGCCCGAGGGATGGGCGCGGGGCCCGGCCGTTGACGAGGGGAAACCTGCGGCCGGAATTCCGACATGACGCGGAAACAAAAGCGCCCGGGTATTGCCAGTGTTCACCGGGAACTCCTACAGTCGCTCGCATGGCAGCTGGAGAGTTCCTGGCTGCTCGCCGGCACGTCGATTTCGGACGGCTCGCGAGCGCGCTCTGTACAGCCGTTCCGGCGTGAACCGGCGGCGGTCCCCGGACGGGTGGACGGGGCCTGCCGCAGCGCGTCGGACCTCCTCGGGGTGACTCGCACCCGCACTGTTCGTGCAGGTCGGAGAGGTGCCCCGGTTCCTTCACAGCGGAACCCCGGTGAGTCGCCGTGCCCGTGAATGCTGTCCGGGGTGCGGGCGCGGAGGTCGTGCGGACCGGTGGGCCGCTTTCCCCGTGAATGATTCCGGTGCCGCCCGCGGGATTTCCCCGCAGGTGGCCCGTGGAATCACCGAAAAGCATGGAGGGAATTCATGAGCGAGAACGGCGATTCGGAAACGAACGGTTCGCCCCGGGTCGGACGGCGCGGCTTCCTCGCCGGTGCCGCGGCCGTGGCCGCCACCGCCGCGGCCCCCGCGGCACTCACCCTGGCGGCCGCGAGCCCGGCCGCCGCGGCCGGTGCCGCCCGGCCCAACATCCTGCTGATCGTCACCGACGACCAGCCCAAGCACACCGAGTGGGCCACCCCGCAGATCGTGGACTGGATCGCCGGCCACGGCGTCCGCTTCACCAACGGCCACGTCACCACGCCGCTCTGCGCGCCCTCGCGGTCCTCGGTCTTCTCCGGCCGGTACGCCCACAACCACGGCGTGCGCAACAACGGCGCCTCGCACAGCCTCGACCAGCACACCACCGTCCAGCGCTACCTCAAGCAGGCCGGCTACCGCACCGGCCTGTTCGGCAAGTACCTCAACTCCTGGACCCTGGCGGACAACCCGCCGCACTTCGAGGAGTGGGCGCTGCTCCAGCCCGCGTACAACAACGCCAACTGGAACATCAACGGCACCGTCCAGACCCTCACCGGCTACACCACCAACATCATCAAGAACCGCACCCTGGCCTTCCTCGACCAGGCCGCCACCGACACCCGCCCCTGGTTCGCCTACGTCACCCCGTACGCCTCGCACGAGCCCAACGTGCCCGCCGCCAAGTACGCGGACACCGTGGTCCCGCCGTGGAACGGGCGCCCCTCGGTGCCCGAGGCCGACCGCAGCGACAAGCCCGGTTACATCCAGAACGCCACCGCCACCCTCGCCGACGCCCAGGCGCTGCGCACCCGCCAGCTGCGCAGCCTGCTCTCCGTCGACGACGCCGTGCAGGCGATCCACGACAAGCTGGTGGCGCTCGGCCAGCTCGACAACACCCTCGTCATCTACATCGGCGACAACGGCTACACCTGGGCCGACCACGGCTGGCTCAAGAAGTCCGTGCCCTACTCCCCGGCGCACGAGGTGCCGTTCTACCTGTCCTGGCCCGCCGGCGGCCTCGGCGCGGGCACGGTCGACCACCGGATCGTCGCCAACATCGACATCGCCCCGACCATCCTCGACGCCGCCGGCATCACGCCCAACACCCCGCAGGACGGCCAGTCGCTGCTCACCGCCGCCACCAGGAACCACCTGCTGGTGGAGTGGTGGAAGCAGGGCACGGCGGCGGGCGGCCCGCCCACCTGGTCCTCGTACGTGGCCGCCGACAAGCAGTACACCGAGTACTACGCGCTGCACACCGACGCCAACGGCACGGTGTCCGGCACGGGTGAGGTGAAGTTCCGCGAGTACTACGACCTGGCGGCCGACCCCTACCAGCTGAGCAACCTGCTGCACCAGGCCACGCCGCAGCAGGAACAGGCACTCGGCATCCCGGCGTTGGCGGCGCAGCTGGCCGCCGACCGGGCCGCCTGACCCTTCCCCGAGAGGCCCGGGGGTGGCGGCCGGCCGCCACCCCCGGGACCCAGGACCCCGAACCGATGAGGAACCCCGTGTCCAGCACCAAGCCCTGCTGCACCCCCGGTCGTGACGCCGACGGGACCGCCGTGCCCGTCGCCCTGACGCCCGCCGCCCCCGCCCCCGCTGCGGCCCCCGGCTCGCGGGTGGCACGGCAGCTCACCGGCCTGCCCGGCGGCCGGTTCCTGATGGGCACCGACGACCGGCAGGGCTACCCGGAGGACGGCGAGGGGCCGGTCCGCGTCGTCAAGTTGAGCCCGTTCCGGATCGCGCCGACCACGGTGACCAACGCCGCCTTCGCGACCTTCGTCAAGGCCACCGGCCACCGCACCGAGGCCGAGGCCTTCGGCTTCTCGTACGTCTTCGAGGGCTTCCTGCCGGAGCGGCTGGCCGCCGTCTCCCCGCAGGTGGCCGCCGTGCCGTGGTGGCGGGCGGTCACCGGGGCGAGCTGGCGGGCGCCCGAGGGGCCGGGCTCCTCGGTCACCACCCGCCAGAACCACCCCGTCGTCCACGTCTCCTGGCACGACGCGCAGGCGTACTGCGCCTGGTCGGGCACCCGGCTGCCCACCGAGGCCGAGTGGGAGTTCGCCGCCCGGGGCGGCCTGGAGCGGGCGCGCTACCCGTGGGGCGACGAACTCACCCCGGACGGACGGTACTTGTGCAACACCTGGCGGGGCGTCTTCCCCACCCTGAACACGGCGGCGGACGGCTACCGGGGGACGGCCCCGGTGACCGCCTTCCGGCCGAACGGCTACGGGCTGTACAACACCGTCGGCAATGTGTGGGAGTGGTGCGCGGACTGGTTCAGCCCGGACTTCCACCGCACCGCACCGCGCCACGACCCGCTCGGCCCGCCGGACGGCGCGGCGCGGGTGATGCGCGGCGGCTCCCACATGTGCCACGCCTCCTACTGCAACCGCTACCGGGTCGCGGCGCGCAGCTCCAACACCCCGGACAGCTCCGCCGGGAACATCGGCTTCCGGGTGGCCGCCGACGCCGCCGCTTGACCTTGACACGGTGACAAGGTCTTGACTGCGGCCGAGGAGGTGGTCCCGATGACCATGCCGCAGGAGGACACGACCGCGACCCGAGCGTTCCGGGCGCTGGCGCACGCCGACACGTCGGTCCGGCTCCAGGCCGCGCTGGCGGTCGGCAGCACGCCGGACCCGGGGTTCGTCGGCGGACTCGTCGAGCGGTGCGCGGTCGAGCCCGAGTTCTACGTGCGGGAGATGCTGACCTGGGCGCTCACCCGCCACGCGCCGTCGGCGACGGTCCCGGCGCTGGTCGGCGAGCTGCGCTCGGACCGCGCCCGGGCGCGCAGCCAGGCGCTGCACACGCTGTCCAAGATCGGGGACCGGGGGGCTTGGCCCGCGATCACCCCGGAACTGCTGGCCGACGCCGACGACGAGGTGGCCCGGGCCGCCTGGCGGACCGCGGTCGCGCTCGCGCCCGACGGCGAGCGGGCCGCGCTGGCCGTAAGGTTGGCGCGACAGCTCGGACGCGGCGGACGCGAGACGCAGCTGAGCCTCAGCCGGGCGCTGATCGCGCTCGGGGAGGCGATGCTGCCGGCCCTGGACGCCGCCACGACGGCTCCCGACCCCCGGGTGCGCGCGCACGCGCTCGCCACGGAACGGCTGTGGCACGACCCGGAGGCCGGCTTCGAGTTCGCGGTCGAGGAGGCGAAGCGCGTCGTGGCCCTCGGCGGGGAAGGGTAGTGATCGGTGCTCATCGGTGACGTCGCACGGCGGTCCGGCGTCAGCGCCCGCATGCTCCGGCACTACGAGGCGCTCGGCCTGGTGCGGCCGACGGGGCGGACCGGCGCCGGCTACCGGGAGTACGCCGAGGAGGACCTCCGGCGGATCTTCCACATCGAGAGCCTGCGCTCGCTGGGGCTGTCGCTGCGCGACGTCGGGCGGGCGCTCGACGATCCCGGCTTCGCGCCGGGGGAACTCGTCGAGGACCTGATCCGCGAGACCCGGGAGCGCATCGCGGCGGAGACCGAGCTGCTGACGCGGCTGCGCCGGATCGGTGCCGCCGAACCGGGGGGCTGGGAGGACGTCCTCCAGACCGTCGCGCTCCTCCAGGCACTGGGGTCGAAGAGCCCCAGGACGCGCCAGCGCGCCGCCCTGGCCGCGAGCGAGGACGTCCCCGTGCCGGTGGAGGCGCTGGTCGAGGCGGTGCTGGGGGAGCCGGACCCGGTCGTCGCCGGCGCCCTGCGGTGGGCGCTGGCGCAGGCCGGGGAGGAGGCGTCGGCGCTGCTGGCGAAGGGCCTCGACGCGCCCTCGGCGCGGGTGCGGGAGCGGGCCGTCCGCTCGCTCGCCGAGCTGCCGGACGCGGCGGCGACGGCGCTGCTGCAAGGCGCCCTCGACCACGCGGACCCGGTGGTCCGCGGCCACGCGGCGCTGGCGCTCGGCGCGCGCGGAGCGGGTGACGTGGTCCCCTCGCTCGTCGATCTGATCGTCAGGGGCGCGAACGACGTCGACGCGGCCGACGCGCTGGCCGCCCTGGCGGCCGACCCGGTGGCGGGGGACCGGATCGCCGCCGCCCTCGTCGAACGGCTCGCCCCTGCCGCCCTGGAGGCGCCGGCCCGCCGCCGGCTGACCCAGGCCCTCGTGGACATCCCGGGCCCCGCGGCCGCCCGCGCCCTCGGCGATCTGACCGGCGACGAGGACCGCGCCGTCGCCCTCACCGCCGCCTACGGGCTCCAGCGGCGGGGCTGACTCAGGGGGCCCGGTCGCCGAAGGCGGCCGTGAAGGCCTCGGTGATCAGTCCGGGGAGCGGAGTCCGTCCATCGTCCTCGGCCCAGCGGACCAGGGCCGTGTGCAGGGCGGCCAGGCAGGCGCCGGTGGCGGCCCGGGTGCGGAACGCGCCGTCCCCGGTGTCCCCGAGGGCGGCGACGATCGCCTGCTGGAGGGCGTACTGGTTGTCGAGGTGCTTGGCCCGCAGGGCCGGCGTCGTGATCATCAGTCGGAGCCGGGCGAGCAGGAACCGTCCGTCGCCGGTCTCCGTCGTCTCCGCGGCAGCACCGACGAGGGCCCGGCCGATCCGGCGGACCAGGGGCTGGTCGGCGGGGGAGGCGGCAATCCGCTCGGCGATCCGCTCGGCCTCCTGGCCGGCCAGGACCAGGTCCTCCTTGGTCGGGAAGTGCCGGTAGACCGTCATCGGCGACACCCCCGCCGCCTCCGCGACGTCGGTCACCGCCGTGGCGTCGTAGCCGCGCTCGGTGAACAGCCGTACCGCGTGCGCCTGGATGAGGCGCTGGGTCTCGGCCCGGCGGCGGGCGCGGAGTGTTGAGTGCTGTTCGGGCATGTGGTAGACCCTACCTGAATGGTAGTCACTACCAAGTCTGGGGTGCGGGGATGAAGACGGCTCTGGTGACCGGGGCATCACGCGGGATCGGGCGGGCGATCGCGGCCCGGCTGGCGGCCGACGGGGCGGCGGTCGTCGTGCACTACGGCACGGACGGGGCGGGCGCGGCGTCGACCGTCGAGGCGATCGAACGGGCCGGCGGCAGCGCGGTCGCCGTACGCGCGGAGCTGGGTACGGACGACGACGTCGACACGCTCTTCGCCGGGGTGGAGGCGGTGCTGGCCGGCCGCCCGCTCGACATCCTCGTCAACAACGCCGCCGCCCCACCGGCCGGCCCCCTCGGCGTCACGACGCGGGCGGAGTTCGACCACCTCTTCGCGGTGAACGTGCGAGCGCCGTACTTCAGCATCCAGCGCGCCCTGCCCCTGCTCCCCGACGGCGGCCGCGTCATCACCATCTCCTCCGTGGCGACCCGGATGGCCAACCCCGCCCAGACCTCCTTCGCGATGACGAAGGGTGCGGTCGAGACGATGACCCTGACCCTCGCCAACGACCTCGGCACCCGCGGCATCACCGTCAACGCGGTGGCCCCGGGCGCCACCCGCACCCCGGCCAACGCCCCCGTCTTCGAAGCCCCGGGCCTCACCGGCACCATCACCCGCTCCACCGCCCTCGGCCGCCTCGGAGCCCCGGAGGACATCGCCGACATCGTCGCCTTCCTCGCCTCCGACGCCGCCCGCTGGATCACCGGCCAGGTCGTCGACGCCACCGGCGGCCTCTTCCTCGGCCCCCGCGCCTGACCCGGGGGCGGCCCGATGCGGACGGACCCCGCATGCCGTGCACACGGGGTCCGTGGAGCGTCAGTGACTGCTCTTGAGGTTGAGGACGACCACTCCGGTGATCACCAGGGCTATGCCCAGCCACTGGAGGCGTCCGAGGGACTCGCCGAAGGCGGCGGCGCCTATGGCGGCCACGGCGGCCGTTCCCGCTCCGGACCAGACGGCGTAGGCGACGGAGACCGGGATGTGCTTCAGGGCGCGGCCCAGCAGGACGAAGGAGAGGACGTAGCCGACGGCCACTCCGACGCTCGGCCAGAGTCTGCTGAAGCCCTCGGTCAGCTTGAGGCAGCTGGTGGCGCAGACTTCGCTGATGATCGCGAGGGCGAGGAGTACGTAGGGCATGGGGGGTCAAACCCGGGGGCTGGTGCTGAGCTTCCCGAGGAGCGCCAGGTCCGCGTGTTCCAGGCTGTCCAGGAGGGTGACCCGGGAGCCGGCGGGGATCGCGGTGCCGGTGGAGGGGACGGCGAGGACCGCGCAGCCGGCGGCGGTGGCGGAGGCGACGCCGGTGGGGGTGTCCTCGACGGCGATGCACACCGCCGGGTCCAGGCCGAGGAGGGAGGCGGCGGCGAGGTAGGGGTCCGGGGCGGGCTTGGTGCGAGGGGTGTCCTCGGCGGCCAGGGTGACGGCGAACCAGTCGCGGCCGAGGGTGGAGAGGACGAGGTCGACGACCCGGCGGGGGGAGGCGGAGACCAGGGCGGTGGGCACCCGGGCGTCCCGGAGGGAGGCGAGCAGGGCGAGCGCACCCGGCCGCGGGACGGTCTCGGCGGCCACCTTGCCGGCGAAGGAGTCGCCGAGGCGGGTGGCGAGTTCGGCCTCCGGCAGGGAGGTGCCGCTGACCCGGTGGAGGTGGGCGGCGGTGTGCTCGATCGCCTGGCCGAGCACCTCGGGGGCGTCGGCGTCGGTGAGGGGGTGGTGCAGTTCGTCGGCGAGTTCGGCGGCGGCCTGCCACCAGAGCTGCTCGGTGTCGACGAGGGTGCCGTCCATGTCGAAGAGGACGGCGGCGGGTGGGGGAGTGTGAGGCATGGCGGTACCTTCGGAGCGGTTCAACAGGGCGGATCAGACCGTACGACGGTCGACCAGGACCGGTCGCTCCGGGAGGGTCAGGGCGGCGCGCGAGCCGATCGGCAGGGCGGCGGCGGCCTCGGTGGGCAGGTCGGCCTTGACCTCGGTGCCGTCGTCCAGACGGACGGTGAGGCGGGTGACGGCGCCCAGGAAGGACGCGGAGACGACCAGGGCGAGTCCGTCGGGGGCCGGCGCCAGCTGGACGTTCTCCGGGCGGACCAGGACGTGCAGCTCGCCGTCGGCCGGCAGCGTGCCGTCCACGGCGTGGCGGCGGCCGAGGACCTCGACGCCGTCGGCGGAGCGCGTGCAGGGGATGCGGCTCATGGTGCCGACGAACTCGGCGACGAAGGCGGTGGCCGGCCGGGCGTACAGCTCGGCGGGGGCGGCGCACTGCTCCAGGCGGCCGGCGCGCAGGACGGCGACCCGGTCGGCCATCGACAGCGCCTCCTCCTGGTCGTGGGTGACGAACAGGGTGGTGATCCCCAGCTCCTGCTGGAGGCGGCGGATCTCCTCGCGCAGCGACAGCCGCACCTTGGCGTCCAGCGCGGACAGCGGCTCGTCGAGCAGCAGCACCCGAGGCTGGAGGGCGAGCGCGCGGGCGAGCGCGATGCGCTGCTGCTGGCCGCCGGACATCTGGTGCGGGTAGCGGCCGGCGTGCTGCGGCAGGCCGACGAGCTCCAGCAGCTCCTGGGCGCGCTTGAGGCGCTCGGCCTTGCCGGTGCCGCGCATCCGCAGGCCGAAGGCGACGTTGTCGGCGGCGGTCAGGTGCGGGAAGAGGCTGTACGACTGGAACACCATGCCCGCGTCGCGCTTGTGGGCGGGGATCGCGGTGATGTCCTGGCCGTCGACCAGCACCTGGCCGGAGTCGTGCTGCTCGAAGCCGGCCAGGATGCGCAGCGCGGTGGTCTTGCCGCAGCCGGACGGGCCGAGCAGGGCGAGCAGTTCGCCGGGGCGGACGGTGAGGTCGAGGCCGTCGAGCGCGGTGGTGGCGCCGAACGTGCGGCGCAGCGAGCGGAATTCGACGGTGGCTCCGCCGGATCGGGTGGCGGGGGTCTCAACGGCGAGGGAGGTCAAGGGAGTTCTCCGGAGTGCGGGGGAGGTCAGGAGGTGGTGGTCTTGGTGCGGCGCTCGCGGCCGACGGCGGCCAGCAGGAGCAGCAGCAGCCAGGTGAGCAGCAGGCTGAGGATGGACACCGCGACCGACATGTGGGCCTGGCTGTTGCCGACCGAGTAGATCCAGACCGGGAAGGGCTGGAAGCCGAGGATCGAGGCGGCGGTGAACTCGCCGAGCACCAGGGCCAGGGTGAGGAAGGAGGCGTTCAGCAGGGCGCCGCGCAGGTTGGGCAGCACGACGGTGAACACCGCGCGCGGCCAGCTCGCGCCGCAGTTGCGGGCGGCCTCGACCAGGGTGCGCACGTCCACCGAGCGCAGCCCGGCGTCCAGGGCGCGGTAGGCGAGCGGCAGCGCCATCAGCACGTAGGCGATGACCAGCACCAGCGGGAAGTCCGGGTCCTGGATGAACACGAAGGTCTGGAAGAACGGCGTGTCCATCAGGTAGTCCGGGCCCCAGCGGAGCACGCCGATCAGGCCGGCGGTCAGCGCGACCGGCGGGACGACCAGCGGCAGGGTGCAGAGCACGTCGATGACCGGGCGCAGCCTCGGCGCGCCGAGCCGGACGGCGATCAGCGCGGGGACGAGCAGGAGCAGCAGCACCAGGACGGTGACGACGGCGAGGCCGAGGGTCAGCCAGAGGCTGTCCAGGAAGCCGGGGGCGGAGAGCAGCCCGGTGTAGGCCTCGAAGGAGATGCCCTTCGGGTCGTCGACCGAGAACCAGGCGGAGGCCGCGAGCGGGACGACGAAGTAGACGCCGGCGAGCAGCAGCACGGCGCCGCGCCACCAGCGCACCGGGCGCCGCTCGGCGGTGGCGGGGGTGGTCAGCTGAGCCATCGGGCGCTCCGGCGCTGGAGGGGGAGGTACACGGCCATCACCAGGACGGCCACGATGATCATGTTGAGGCTGAGGGCGAGGGCGAGGTTGCCCTGGCCGACCAGCACGTTGCCGGAGAGCGCGTCCGCGATCGAGCGGCTGACCAGCGGGACCGTCGCGCCGACCATGGCGGCGGCGGTGGCGTAGGCGGCGAAGGCGCTGCCGAAGAGCAGCACGAAGCCGCCGAGCAGGGAGGGCAGCAGGATCGGCAGGGCCACGTGGCGCCAGTACTGGGCGGTGGTGGCGCGGTTGTTCTGCGCAGCCTCGCGCCACTGGACGCGCAGGCCGTCCAGGGCCGGGGTGATGGTGAGCACCATCAGCGGGATGAGGAAGTACAGGTAGACGATGGTCAGGCCGGTGAACGAGTACAGCGACCAGCCGTGGTCGGTGAGGTTCAGCAGCTTGGTGATCTCGCCGGCGTTGCCGAGGGTGGCGACGAACGCGAAGGCGAGCGGCAGGCCGCCGAAGTTGGCGAGCACGCCGGAGGCGGTGAGCACCGCCTGGCGCAGCCAGGTGTGCCGGGAGGTGACGACCGCCTGGGCGAGCGGCAGGCCGATCAGGGTGGCGAGCAGCGCGGTCAGCGCGGAGAGCTTGAGGCTGCTCAGCATCGCCGTCAGGTAGCCGCCCTGGACGGAGTCCGCCAGGTTGTCGAAGGTGAACTGCCCGGCGCCGACCTCCGCGTCGCTGGAGGTGGTGAACGCGCCGATGACGATGGCGACGGTCGGCAGTCCGAAGCCGATCAGGAAGAACAGCAGCAGCGGGACGGTGGCGAGCCAGGAGGCGCCGCCGAGGCGGGCGAGCGGCCGTCGCCGCGGGGCGGGGGCCGTGCTGCTGGTGGGGGTGGTCGTGGCGGTGGCGGACGCCCCCGCGCCGCCACCGGGGAGGGTGGCGGCGGGGGTGGTCGGCACCGGGGTGGGAGCCGTGGTCATGGATGCCTTCTCTGAGCCCGAAGTGCGGTGCGCGGCTTGGGTGTCAGCCCGCGATGGCCTTGGTCCAGTTCTCGGTGACGACCTTCTTGGCCGCGTTGATCTGGTCGACGGTCGGGAAGGTGGTGAACGGCTTCTCGACGGCCGGCAGCTTGGCGGCGGCGGCGGTGTCGAGGGTGCCGTCCTTCTTCAGCGCCTCGAAGGTGGACGGGGTGGCGTAGCCGCCGAGGAAGAGGTTCTGGCCCTCGGTGCTGAACAGGAACTCCTGCCACAGGCGGGCGGCCGCCGGGTGCGGGGCCCACTTGTTGATGCCCTGGTTGTAGAACTGGGCGTAGGAGCCGTCGGTCGGGATGGAGACCTTCCAGTCGATGCCCTTGTCCTTGAACTCGTCGGTGTAGCCGGCGTTCAGGTAGGACCAGTCGATCGAGATCGGGGTCTCGCCCTTCTCGATGGTGGCCGGGGTGGACTCGACCGGGTTGAAGTTGCCGGACTGCTTCAGCTTGCCGAAGAAGTCGATGCCGGGCTGGACGTTGTCCAGCGAGCCGCCGTTGGCGAGCGCGGCCGCGTAGACGCCGCCGAAGGCGGAGCCGGACTTGGTCGGGTTGCCGTTGAGGGCGACCTGGCCCTTGTACTCGGGCTTGAGCAGGTCGGCGAAGGTCTTCGGGCAGTTGGCGATCTTCTTGGCGTCGCAGCCGATCGAGATGTAGCCGCCGTAGTCGTTGACGGCGGCGCCGTTCGCGTCCTTCATGGTGTCCGGCACCTTGTCGAAGGTGGCGACCTTGTAGGGGGCGAGGATGCCGTCCTTGACCGCCTGGAGGGCGAAGGCGCTGCCCAGGTCGACCACGTCGGGGGCGCGGTCCTGGCCCTTGCGGGAGTTGATCGCGTTGATCTCGTCCTGGCTGGAGCCGTCCGGGTTCTCCTCCTCGACCTCGATGCCGTACTTGGCCTTGAACGTGTCGATGATCTTGCCGTAGTTCGCCCAGTCCCGGGGCAGCGTGATGACGTGCAGCTTGCCCTCCTTCTTGGCGGCGGCGACCAGGCCGTCCATGCCGCCGAAGTCGGCGGCGGAGGTGGCCTCCTTGGCGTCCTTGGCGCCGGCCTTGGCGGCGTCGCCGGACTTGGCGCTCGACCCGGCGGAGCCGCAGGCGGTGAGGGAGAGCGCGGCGGCGGTCAGTACGGCCGCGAAGGCGGCGGCGCGGGCACGGTGCACGGTCACGGGGAAGTCTCCTGTTAAGGGGGCGTACTGCGAGGGGGCGTTCGCGGGGGGTTCCGCGGGCCTGCGTCTCGCGAAGGGCGGCGGGACGGCCGGGTGAGCGGCCGGTCGACGTCGTCCGAGTTGACTAGCCAACTTCGCTGACGTGGGTAAGTACGCCGGAGCCCGGTGACGGGAAGGTGAACGGATGGCCCAGCCCCGGGGTCGGCTGCGGGAACGGTCGAATCAGGTCGCCGGCGGAGCATTCGCCGGGTGCGATGCTTCGGGAGCGCAGCGGGATATGGTCGGGCTGTCCGGCGCCGTCACGGTCTGCGCGGGACACCGCCCAGGAGGGACATTGACTGACGTGGCACTGAAGTCGGGGCGCCCGGACGCCGGTTCGGAGGGGGCTTCGGGCGCCGGCCCGGAGCGGACTCCGGCCGGCGCTTCCGGGGCCGAGCGGGGGGCCGCCGGTTCGCTCTACCGCAAGGTCGCCGCCGACCTGCGCGAGGCGATCACCACTGGCGCGTTCGGCGAGGCCGGACGGCTGCCCGCCGAGGGCGCGCTCGCCGAGCAGTACGGCGTCTCGCGCGGGACCGTCCGCCAGGCGCTCGCCGTACTGCGCTCGGACGGCCTGGTCACCTCGCGCCGGGGAACCCGCCGGGTGGTGCTGGGCACGGCCCGGGTGCAGAGCTTCTCCGAACTGCTCAGCTTCACCCGCTGGGCGTACTCGATGGGCGAGGAGCCCGGCGGCATACTCGACTCGATGGTGCGCCGCCCGGCCGACGCCGCCGAGCGCGAGCAGCTGCGGCTCGAACCGGGCGACGAGGTCTACGTCATGGTCCGGCTGCGCACGCTCTCCGGTACCCCGGTGATGGTCGAGCGGACCGTCTACCCGCCCAGGGTCGGCGAGATCGTCGCCGAGCTGCCGCCGGACGTCGTCTCGCACACCGAAGTCCTGCGCGAGCACGGCATCCTGTTCACCGACGCCGACCACACGATCGACATCGTGGCCGCCAACGGGGACGACGCCCGGCTGCTCGGCTGCCGGCGCGGCGGCCCGCTGCTGCGCGAGCGGCGGCGGACGACGGACCCGACCGGGACCCCGGTGGAGTGGTCCCAGGACCGCTACCTGCCCGGCACGGTGGCGTTCAGCGTGCACAACTCGCTGGCCACCTCGGCACTTTCGCGGCACGCCCGGGAGATGGACTGACGCAAGCGGTGCGGGGCGGCCCGGAGTGCGGGCCGCCCCTGCGGAAGCGATGATGCGTCAGCGCATCAACGAGGCCAGCAGCGGCCGGAAGCGGGCGAAGTCCGGCGTCGCGGCGCCCGCCTCCTTGGCCTGCTCGTCCCAGCGGCGCACGGCGACCGCGTCCGCCGCGCCGGGGTGGGCGGCGAAGGCGGCGGCGTCCGGCTCGGACATCGGGCCGCCCTGCACCTGGAGGGTGTACTCGGAGGCCTCGGACAGCCGGGCCCGGTAGTCCGGCTCGACCGCGCACAGGTAGCGCTTGGCCGCCACGTGCAACCGGACCGGCTCGGTGACCTCCGGGCCGAACCAGCGGGCCAGCCAGTCGGCGCCGGTGTCGCTGTGACGGTTGTCCTGGCCCTGCATCAGATCCCGTCCGTGCAGCGCGCCCTGGAAGTGCCCGATGTCGTGCAGCAGCGCTGCGGCGACCAGGTGCGGCGCCGCCCCGGCCGCCTCGGCCAGCGCGCCGGCCTGGAGCATGTGCTCGGCCATGGTGACCGCCTCGCCCAGGTACTCCCCGGCGCCCTCGCCCGCGAACAGCGCGTCCAGCTCGTCCAGCGCGGCCGAACGGCGTTGCAGCACGGCCAGGGTGGAGGCGAGCGAGTCCACGTCCGCGTAGCAGCCCTGGAGGTGGCGCCGGCCGTCCTGGGCGAAGGCGGTGCGGGCGTGCATCAGCCGGGTGTTGTCGAAGACCAGGCAGTCGCCCGGGTCGAGCCGGAACTCCAGCTGGAGCCCGGGGCGCAGGGTGATCGCGGCGAACGCGCGGTAGGCGGCGTAGAACGCGTCCAGCTCCGCCGCCGGGCCGCGCAGGGTGGCGATCGAGCGGTTGTTGAACCGCACCTCGCGGATCCGGCCGCGCGGGTCCGTCTCGATCAGCGGGCGGTCGGCGCGCAGTTCGGTGGCGCGGTCGCGGAAGACGAACGGCACGGGGGTGCGGGTGAGCACCGCGAAGTGCTCCGGCGCCTCCTCGCGCAGCAGCGCGGCGGCCCGGAAGCCGTCCACCAGGCCGGAGTCCCCGCCGGTCGCCGAGTTCTCCAGGCAGTGCAGCAGCTGGAGGGTCGGCACCGGGTCGCGGTACGGGTTGTCGGTGTGCGGGGCGATGGCGGCGCTGGTGAACGCCAGGTTGTTGGGATCGGGCTCGATCCGGACGTCGAACAGCTCGCCGTAGTTGGTGACCCGTACGAACCCGAAGGTCTCGGCGACGGCCAGCACCTGCCGCTCGCGCACCGGCACACCGCGCAGCACGGCGAAGCCGGAGCGGCTGACGGCGGCCAGCACCGCGGCCTTCTCGGCGGGGTCGGCCAGGTAGGCGGACCACTGCGCCTCCGGGATGCCGTGCGCGAAGTCCGCGGCGTCCCAGAGCCGCTTCCCGGCCTCCGTCCGCCCGTCGCCGTCGCCCTCCCGGCCCAGCCACGCGACGGGGTAGCGGGAGCGGTGCCCGTCCGACCAGAGCACCTCCAGGTGCCCGTCCAGCTCGGCCCGCGCGGCGATCGCGAGGTCCTCCGGCAGGTCGGTGATCTGGAACAGCTTCTGCCCGTTGCGCGGGTCGCGGCACTCGGCGCAGGGGCAGTTGTCGCGCAGCCAGTAGGGCGACGGCTCGGTGGTGCTCATGGTCTTCTCCTCGGCGGCCCGGGGTCGAAGTTGTATAGCCAACTTCACTCGTTGCGCTGGAGCCTGCCGGGGGACGGTGAGCCGCGGGTGCCGGGGGAGTGAACGATTCGGGAACAGTGCCGGGCCGAACACCCGGCAACCCTTGCCGGGCGGGACCCGTACTGCTCGGATGTGCCGATGCTCGAACAAGATCAACCGCACACCGGGGAACACCCGGCCGACGCACCCCCGGCGCGCGCCTCCCGCCGCCGGCTCCGGATCGCCCTCGCCGCCGCCGTGGTCGCCGGCGCCACCGTCTTCGGGGTCGCCTTCGCCGACAACTTCGCTGCCTTGGGCGCCTACCGGTACCAGGCGCCGGAGCAGTACGAGGGGCTGCCGCAGGCCGCCGACGGGACCAGGGCCAAGCAGACCGCGCGGATCGGCAGCGACTCCGGCGTCTCGGCCACCACCTACCGCAGCGCGGACGGGCGGCGGATCGCCTTCGTGACCGTCGCCGAGATGCACATCTTCCTGCCCGGCTCGCAGCTCGACGAGGCGATCGCCGGGCAGCGCGCGAACGGCTTCACCTTCACCGACCTGCACGACGTGGACCCGGGTGAGCGCGGCGGCGTGATGAAGTGCGGCCGGGCCGCGTTCGAGGACGGCGAGGTGTCGGTGTGCACCTGGGCGGACGGCAGCATGTGGGCCTCCTTGACGGAGGTCGTCGACGGCGCGGCCGTCGACCCCGATGTGCTGGCCGGCCGCGCCCGTGGGTTCCGCCGCCTCGCCGAGGTGCCCGCCTAGCGCGCTCCGGACGGCGGACCGCCCCGCCCGCTGCGGCGGACGGGGCGGGACGTGGCCTTCCGGCGTCGTCAGGCGGTCGCGGCCCAGGACTGCTCGGCGGCGGTGAGGGCCGGGGTGGCGTCGGCGTCGGTGGCGGTGGCGAGGGCGGCGAGGGTGGCGCGGACGGTGTCGAGGGTGGCGGCGGGGCCGTAGTGGTTGACCCGCAGCATCTCGGCGGCCAGGGCGCCGCCGCCGGCCTGGACCGGGAGGGAGGCGTCGAGGCGGCGCAGCTCGGCGGCCAGGGCGGTGGCGTCCAGGCCGGCCGGGGTGCGCAGGGTGGTGGCGACCGGCGCGGCGTGCGCGTCGGCCGGGACGAACGGGGTGAGCGTGCCGAGCGCCCGGACGCCCGCGCGGGTGGCGGCCGCGGCCGCGCGGTGGCGGGCGATGACGGTGTCCAGGCCGTCCGCCGCGATCCGGTCCAGGCAGGCGCCGAGCGCGAGCATCTCCAACTGGGCGGGCGCGTGCGGCAGGACGGTGCGACCGGCGTCCGTCCAGCGCTCCTTCCAGTCCAGCAGGGAGAGGTAGGAGCGGCGCGGGGCGGCCGGGTTGGCGGTGATCCGCTCCCAGGCCCGCTCGGAGACCGAGACGGCCGAGACGCCGGCCGGCCCGCCCATCGCCTTCTGCCCGCCGATCACGCACAGGTCCACGCCCCAGGCGTCGGTCAGCAGCGGCTCGGCGGCCACCGAGGCGACGGCGTCCACCATCAGCAGTGCGCCGTGCTCCCGCACCGCGGCGGCGATCCCGGCGACGGGGTTGGTGTTCCCGGTGGCGGCCTCGGCGTGCACCAGCGAGACGAAGTCGACGGCCGGCTCGGCCGCCAGCGCCTCGGCGACCTGATCGGCGCTCACCGCGGTGTCGAACGGCACGGCGAGGTCGACGACCTTGGCGCCGCAGTCGCGCAGCCAGTTGCCGAAGGTCTGGCCGTACGGGCCGGTGACGATGTTGAGCGCGGTCGAGCCCGGGTGCGCGGCGCCGCGGATCGCGGCCTCCAGGGGCAGCAGCGCCTCGCCCTGGGTGACGATGACGTCGGCGGTGGTGTGCAGCAGCGCGGCGACCCGGTCCTCGATCGCCGCGAAGTCGGCGGCGGTCAGCGGGGGCAGGTCGAGGAAGGGGCTCACGGTTGCGGGGCCTTTCGGGGAGGGGGCGGCGGGCCGGCGGGAACGAGTCTGCCCCATGTTCGCTGCTTACACGGAACGGCGCCGTCGGTAGAGTGCGGCCATGAGCGATGGCGCGGTGCTGCACGTCCGGGGTCGGGTGCTGGTCGGTCCGGAGGACGTCCGGGACGAACTCTGGGTGGTGGACGGCCGGGTGACCTTCTCCCGTCCGGCCGCCGTCGGCGCCGGTTCCGCCGACGTCCGCACGGTGCAGGGCTGGGTGCTGCCGGGTCTGGTGGACGCGCACTGCCACGTCGGTCTGGACGCGCACGGCGCCGTCGACGCGGCGACCAGCGAGAAGCAGGCGCTCACCGACCGTGACGCCGGCACCCTGCTGATCCGCGACGCCGGGTCCGCCGCCGACACCCGGTGGATCGACGGGCGCGAGGACCTGCCCCGGATCATCCGGGCCGGCCGGCACATCGCCCGCACCCGCCGCTACATCCGCAACTACGCGCACGAGATCGAGCCCGGCGACCTCGCCGCGTACGTGCGGGCCGAGGCCCGGCGCGGTGACGGCTGGGTCAAGCTGGTCGGCGACTGGATCGACCGCGAGCGCGGCGACCTCGCCGCCTGCTGGCCGGGCGACGCGCTCGCCGAGGCGATCGCGGCGGCGCACGAGGAGGGTGCCCGGGTCACCGCGCACTGCTTCGCCGCCGAGTCGCTGCCGGACCTGCTGGCCGCCGGGATCGACTGCGTCGAGCACGCCACCGGCCTGACCGAGGAGCTGATCCCGGCCTTCGCCGAGCGCGGCGTCGCGATCGTGCCGACCCTGGTCAACATCGCCACCTTCCCGCAGTTGGCGGCCGGCGGCGAGGGCAAGTTCCCGGCCTGGTCCGCCCACATGCGTCGGCTGCACGAGCGCCGCTACGACACGGTCGGCGCCGCGCACGACGCGGGCATCCCGGTCTACGTCGGGACGGACGCGGGCGGTTCGCTGGCCCACGGCCTGGTCGCGGACGAGGTCGCCGAACTGGTGAAGGCCGGGCTCACCCCCGCCGAGGCGCTGTCGGCGGCGACCTGGGGGGCGCGCGCCTGGCTGGGGCGCCCGGGCCTGGAGGAGGGCGCGCCGGCGGACTTCGTGGTGTACGCGCACGACCCGCGCGCCGACGTCCGGGTGCTGGCCGATCCGCGCCTGGTGGTGCTGCGCGGGCGCCCGGTGGAGTGAGGGGCGGCGGGGAGCGTCTCGCGTGATCATCTCGGTGAACGGACTGTCGGTGTAGGCCGATAGGGTTACGCCCATGGCACCGCGTCCACTGAACGAGATCGTCGAGCCCGGGTGGGCCACCGCGCTGGAGCCGGTCGCCGGGCGGGTTGCCGCCATGGGCGACTTCCTCCGCGCCGAAATCGCCGCCGGCCGTACCTATCTGCCCTCCGGTCCCAACGTGCTGCGCGCCTTCCAGCAGCCGTTCGCCGAGGTACGGGTGCTGATCGTCGGCCAGGATCCGTACCCGACCCCCGGCCACGCCGTCGGACTGAGCTTCTCGGTGGCGCCCGAGGTCCGGCCGATCCCGGCCAGTCTGATCAACATCTTCCAGGAGTACGGCTCCGACCTCGGCCTCCCGCAGCCGTCCAACGGCGACCTCACCCCGTGGACGCAGCAGGGCGTGCTGCTGCTCAACCGTGCCCTGACCACCGCCCCGCGCAAGCCCGCCGCGCACCGCGGCAAGGGCTGGGAGGACGTCACCGAGCAGGCGATCCGTGCCCTGGCGGCGCGCGGCGGCCCGCTGGTGGCGATCCTCTGGGGCCGTGACGCGCGCAATCTGCGGCCGCTGCTGGGCGAGATCCCGGCGATCGAGTCGGCGCACCCGAGCCCGTACTCGGCGAGCGGCGGCTTCTTCGGCTCGCGCCCGTTCAGCCGGGCCAATGAGCTGCTGGTGCGGCAGGGGGCGCAGCCGGTGGACTGGCGGCTGCCGTAGCAGACGGGGGTCGGCGCGGAGCGCCAGCTTCACCCCAACGGGTGAAATGACGCTCTGTATGACTGATGTGACGGATCGTTTGAGAAGACTGGCGGCTCAGCCATTCAGCCGTGGGGGTACCGCCATGTCTTGTCGACGAATCGTTTCCGCAGCCGCCGCCGTGGTGGCCTGCGCCGTTCTCACCGCGCCGCCGGCCGGTGCGGCCGAGCCGTCGGCGACCGGCCCGGCGACCGGCTCGCCGGCCCCGTCGCCGGCCGCCTCGCCGGGCAAGGCGCGCGCCGTCACCGCCGAACTCGACCTGGACGTAAGGCTGTTGAACAACGCCGTGGACGTCCCGGTCGACGTCGCGCTCAACGAGGTCGAGTCCCCGGCCCGGCGCGAGGGCACCGTCCTCACCGCCGAGGTCGCCGGGGTCGACCAGGCCGGCCCGGTCACCCTGGTCAAGGCGGACGTCGGCAGGTCCGTCACCGAGGTCGACGCCGAGGGCGCCACCGCCTCCGTCACGCTCGCCGACGCCGATGTGCACGCCCCCGGCCTGCCCGCGACCACCCTGCTCGGCCTGGAGGCGCTCAGCGCCACCGCCACCTGCCCCGTCGACGGGAAGCCCACCGCCGACGTGGTCGCGCCCGTCGGGCTCACCGTGCTCGGCAAGCCGGTCACCGTCAGCCTGTACGGGCCGACCGAGGTGGACGTGCCGCTGGTCGGCAGCGTTTCGGTGGAGTTCTCCAAGAGGACCACCACCTCCACGACGGCTGCCGCCTCCGCCCTGGAGGTCCGGGTGTCGGTGGACCCGCTCAACCTCAACGTCGCCAAGGTGACCGGGACCATCACGGTCGCCTCGGTGAGCTGCGAGAAGCCCGTCCCGGCCGGCCCGGCACCGTCCGCCGCCCCTGCGGCCGCCGCCCCGACGGCCACCCCTCCGACCGCCACCCCTCCGACGGCCACCGTGGCGCCCACCCCGGCCGCTCAGCCCGCCTCGGACACCACCCCGTCCGCCACGGCCGCCGCCACAGCCGCCACGGCCGCCACCGCCCGCCGGACCGCGTCCCCCTCCGCCGCAGCCTCCTCCGGCCCCGCCGCCGCGCCCGACGCCCTCGCCGCCACCGGAGGCAACGGCGCCGCCTCCCCGCTCGCCGCGGGCGCCGCCGCCCTGGTCGCCGGAGGCGCCTGCGCCCTCTGGGCCACCCGCCGCCGTCGCGCCGCCGCCCCGGCCCACGCCCGCCGGCACTGACCCCGGTTCCCCACGGGTGCGGGAGTGCCACCTGCGGCACTCCCGCACCGTAACCGTGCCAATGCGGACGGTTGGTTCACATGCGCGTTACATAAGAGGAACAACCGGGAAACGGCGGCTTGCAACGCTACGCGGGCACCCACCACTCAGTTTGCGAGGGACACCGCCGTGGCAATCAAGGCCGAGTACATCTGGATCGACGGCACCAAGCCGACCGCCAAGCTCCGCTCCAAGACTCGCGTCCTGCCGAACGCGGACAAGATCCCCACCTGGGGCTTCGACGGTTCCTCGACCAGCCAGGCCGAGGGCCACGCCTCGGACCGCGTGCTGACGCCGGTGCGCGTCACCCCGGACCCGATCCGCGGCGGCGACCACATCCTGGTGCTCTGCGAGGTCAACGAGACCGACGGCACCCCGCACGAGTCCAACACCCGCGCCCTGCTGCGCGCCGTCGCCGAGCAGTACGAGGCGCAGGAGTCGATCTTCGGCATCGAGCAGGAGTACACCTTCTTCAAGGGCTCCCGCCCGCTCGGCTTCCCCGAGGGCGGCTACCCGGCTCCGCAGGGCGGCTACTACTGCGGCGTCGGCGCCGAGGAGGTCTTCGGCCGCGAGATCGTCGAGCTGCACCTCGACCGCTGCATGGAGGCCGGCCTGGCCATCTGCGGCATCAACGCCGAGGTCATGCCCGGCCAGTGGGAGTTCCAGATCGGCCCGGTCGACGCCCTGACCGTCTCCGACGACATGTGGATCGCCCGCTACCTGCTCTACCGCACCGCCGAGGAGTTCGGCATCGACGCCACCCTCGACCCGAAGCCGGTCCGCGGCGACTGGAACGGCGCCGGCGCGCACACCAACTTCTCCACCAGGGCGATGCGCGAGAACTACGACGCGATCATCACCGCCTGCGAGTCGCTGGGCACCTCCCAGGAGAAGGTCCTGGAGCACGTCACCCAGTACGGCGCCGACATCGAGTCCCGCCTGACCGGCAAGCACGAGACCGCCCCGTGGAACGTCTACTCCTACGGCGTCTCCGACCGTGGCGCCTCGGTCCGCATCCCGTGGCAGGTCGAGGTCGAGCAGAAGGGCTACATCGAGGACCGCCGCCCGAACGCCAACGTCGACCCCTACGTCGTCACCCGCCTGCTGATCAACACCTGCTGCGCCGCCCTGGAGAAGGCCGGCCTGGTCTGATCCCGGCGCGCCACCGGCATCCCCGCGCACTGACGCCCGCAGGGCCTCCCCACCTCACCGGGGAGGCCCTGCGGCCGTTGCGGCGCTCATGGCAGGGACTCTTGATCGTGGTGGGGCGGGGCTGGAGAATGGCGGGCATGGACGATTCCGCCGCCGCTGCTTCCGGGGGCCTCGTGCGACGGTTGCACGTGGACCTGGGGCGGGTGTGGGCGGATGCCTGTTGTCGCCGGTGAGGGTTCCCGGCGTTCTTCCAGGCGGCTCTTCCGGTAGCGGAGTGTGTGTTCATGACCCTGACGTTCCACTGGTTCCTGCCCACCAACGGTGACAGCCGGCACGTCGTCGGAGGTGGGCACGGGTCGACGCCCGGGGCGGCCGGCGGTGATCGGCCGCCGTCGCTGGGGTACCTGGGGCAGATCGCCCGCAGTGCCGAGCAGTTGGGGTTCGAGGGGGCGCTGACGCCGACCGGGGCGTGGTGCGAGGACGCCTGGCTGACGACGGCGATGCTCACCCAGGTGACCGAGCGGCTCAAGTACCTGGTGGCGTTCCGGCCCGGGCAGATCGCGCCGACGCTGGCGGCGCAGATGGCGGCCACGTACCAACGGCAGTCCGGCGGGCGGCTGTTGCTGAACGTGGTGACCGGCGGGGAGTCGGCGGAGCAGCGCGCGTACGGGGACTTCCTGGACAAGGACGGGCGCTACGCCCGCACCGGGGAGTTCCTGTCGGTCGTGCGGCGGCTCTGGGCGGGGGAGACGGTGGACCACGACGGTCCCCATCTGCGGGTCGAGGGGGCCCGGTTGAACCGGCTGCCGGACCCGGTGCCGTCGGTGTACTTCGGCGGGTCGTCCCCGGTGGCGGGCGGGGTCGCCGCCCGGTTCGCGGACGTCTACCTCACCTGGGGCGAGCCGCCCGCGCAGGTACGGGAGAAGATCACCTGGATCCGTGAACTCGCGGCGCGCGAGGGGCGGATGGTGCGGTTCGGGATCCGGCTGCACGTGATCACCCGGGACACCTCGGCGCAGGCGTGGGCGGAGACGGAGCGGCTGCTGGCGGCGATGGACCCGCAGCGCGTCCGGGAGACCCAGCGGGCGCTGGCCCGCAGCGAGTCGGTGGGGCAGCGCCGGATGCTCGCGCTGCACGGCGGCTCGGCGGAGCGGCTGGAGGTGTACCCCGGGCTGTGGGCGGGCGTCGGCCTGCTGCGCGGCGGGGCCGGGACGGCGCTGGTGGGCAGCCACCGGGAGGTGGCCGACCTGGTCACCGAGTACCACGAGCTGGGCGTCGACGAGTTCGTGCTCAGCGGGATGCCGCACCTGGAGGAGGCGTACTGGTTCGGCGAGGGCGTGCTGCCCGTGCTGGCCGCCCGCGGCCTGTGGCGCCGGCCGGCGTGATCCGAAAGGGCGGGTCCGTCGCGGCCGGCCGGCGGCCGGGGCTACTGCTCGCCGAGGACCATCCACTTCTCCGGCTTCGCCACCGCGTCGAAGCCCACCTTGGCGTAGACGCCGTGGGCGTCGGCGGTGGCGAGCAGGATGCGGCGCAGGCCGTCCTCGGCGAGCTCGTCGCGGACGGCGGCGGCCAGGGCGGTGCCCAGGCCCCGGCCACGGGCGGCCGGGGCGATGTAGACGTCGCACAGCCAGGCGAAGGTGGCGTGGTCGGTGACCACCCGTGCGTATCCGACCTGGTCGCCCGAAGCCTCCTCGTAGATGCCGAAGTTGAGCGATCCGGCGATCGCCCGGTCCTGCTTCTCGCGGCTGCGGCCGAGCGCCCAGTAGGCGTCCTGGGACAGCCAGCGGTGGATCAGCTCGGCGTCGAGGAGTGCGGGGTCGGTGGAGATCCGGTAGCCGTCCGGCAGGGCGTTGTCACTGGTCATGACCGGATCCAAGCACCGGACCAGGCCCGCCGACCAGCGGTTTTTCTCAGTGGACGGGTACGGCGTCCTGCGGCAGGGTGTGCCAGTTGGTGACGATCGGCCGGTCGACCGCGGTCGGGCCGACCGGCAGGCTGACCGGGTCGGGGTCCGGGCTGCCGATGCCCACGATGACGTCGTTGAACTCGACGGCCTGGTTGTCCTTGGTGGTCTTCGACATGACGCCCGCGTACGCGGTGTCCGCGCCGCTGAGCTTGATCGGTTGGCTGACGCCCTGCTCGGCCTTGGACGCCTCGATGCCGCCCGAGCCGAAGGCGATGACCGGGGGCCGGGGCGGGAGGGTGCAGGTGACGCCCGGCTTGGCCTTGGCGGAGATCAGGATGTAGCCGCCGGCCTGGGACTCCGTCCTGGCGGTGAGGACGAGGTCCTTGGCGCCGCAGGTGCCCGCGGGCGGGGCGTCGGCGGGCTTGGCGGTGGCGGTGGCCGTGGTGGTGGCGGGGGTCGACGGCTTCGCGGTGGCGGTGGCGGTGGCGGTGGCCGTGGTGGTGGTGGCGGCGGTGACGCTCGGCGCGGGCGCGGCGGTGTCGCTGTTCTCCGGTCCGCACGCGGTGGCGGCGACGGCGAGCGCCGCGACGGCGACGGCGGTGAGAGCGAGGCGGCGCGAACGCATGCGGGGTCCCCCAGAGTCGTGGTGCGCCGGTGCTC